>JBKJTK010000187.1:0-8473 GCA_046590875.1 Chiayiivirga sp. | reverse complement strand
TTCAGTAACTCGTCAATGGTCAAAAAGAGTGTGTCCACTGGCAAGCTCCAGCAAAGTCGCGTCGAGTTCCTCCTGCCAGTTCGGCATCGGCACGCCGAGGCGAGCGACAAGACGATCACCGGCCAGCACCGAAAAGCGCGGGCGTCGCGCGCGGGTCGGCCAACTCGCACTCGGGATCGCCTCGACGGGCGGCACGTTCGCAAGCAGTCCCAACGCATGGGCTCGATCCAGCAATCGTTCCGCGTAACCGTGCCACGACGTCATCCCCGCGCAAGTGACGTGCAAGGTGTCGCCGGCTTGCGCAGCGTGGTCAGGCGGGGTTTTGCACAACAGCTGTGCCGTCGCACCGGCGATGGAGCGCGCCGACGTGGGCGCGCCGAACTGGTCCGACACCACGCGCAGGGCGCGACCCGCGTGGGCCGCGCGCAGCATCGAACGCAGGAAATTTTGGCCGTGCGCGGCGTAGACCCATGCCGTGCGCAGGATCAGGTGTGCACAGCAGCTGGCGCGGATCGCTTCCTCGCCAGCCCACTTGGAGCGTCCGTAGGCGGAGATCGGCCCTGCGGCCGCGTCCTCCTCGTAGGGAGTCGACGCGTCTCCTGCAAACACATAGTCGGTCGAGTAGTGCACGAGCACCGCTGCGTTGCGCGCGGCCCAATTCGCCAATACCGCGACCGCGCGATGGTTGATCGCGTCGGCCAGCTCTGGCTCGTCCTCGGCACGATCGACCGCCGTGTAAGCGGCCGCGTTGACGATGATGCCAGGCAACAGCGCGTCCAGTTGCCGTTCGAGTCCGTCGGCGTCCGCCAGATCGATGCGCGTGCAGGGTGTCCCCGCGACGGTACTGCCGGAACGCGTCGCCAGCGTCAGCGGCGCAAGGGGCGCAAGCGCACGCGCGAGTTCGCGGCCCAACTGGCCGCTGGCGCCCAGCAGCAGGATCAAGCGCCGAAATCCGGCAGACGCAACGGATCGATGGACTTGAATGCAGGCGCCGCGGCGTCTTTCGGCGACAGGCGCGGCTGCGCGATCGGCCAGTCGATTGCAAGGTCAGGATCGTCCCAGCGGATGCAGGCGTCGGCATCGCGGTCGTACACCTCGGTGCAGAGATAGCAGAACGTCGCGCGCTCGCTCAGCACGACAAACCCATGCGCAAACCCCGGCGGCAGCCACAATTGCCGGCCGTTGTCGCCGCTCAACACCACCGCTTCCCATTGACCGAACGTCTTCGAACCGCGGCGTATGTCCACCGCGACGTCCCATACTTCACCCGACTGCACCCACACCAGCTTGCCTTGCGGGCGCGGCCACTGGTGGTGCAGTCCACGCAGCACCCCGTATTCCGAATGCGACACGTTGGCCTGCGCCATGGCGATGTCGACGCCCGCGTCGGCGTAGCGCTGCCGATGCCAGGTCTCGAAAAAGGCGCCACGGTCATCCCGGTGCACCGTGGGCTCGATGAGCTTGAGCCCCTCGATGCGCAGGTCCGTGACTTTCACGCGGTGAATCCGCGCTCGGCCAGCCGGATCAGGTACTGGCCGTAGTCGTTCTTGGCCAGCGGCTGCGCAAGCGCGCGCACCTGCGCGGCGTCGATCCAACCCTGAGCAAACGCGATTTCTTCGGGGCACGCGACCTTGAGGCCCTGGCGCGACTCGATCGTCGCGATGAAGTCGCCGGCCTGCAGCAACGACTCGTGCGTGCCGGTGTCGAGCCAGGCATAACCACGACCCAGTTTCTCGACGTTGAGCGCGCCCTCCTCGAGGTAGCGCCGGTTGAGGTCGGTGATCTCGAGCTCGCCGCGCACGGAGGGCGCGAGCGCGGCGGCGAATTCGCTGGCGCGGCCGTCGTAGAAGTAGAGCCCCGTCACTGCATAGTTCGAACGCGGATGCGCAGGCTTTTCCTCCAGGCTGACCACCGCGCCGTCGTCATCGAATTCGACCACGCCGTAACGCTCGGGATCGTTCACCCAATACCCAAACACCGTGGCGCCGTCGACGCGATTGGCCGCACGCCGCAGTTGCTCGGTGAACCCGTGCCCATAAAAAAGATTGTCGCCAAGCACCAGTGCCGACGGCTCGCCTCGCACGAAATCGCGACCGATGAGGTAAGCCTGCGCGAGTCCATCGGGACTCGGTTGCACGGCGTAGGTGAAGTGCATGCCCCACTGCGTGCCGTCGCCGAGCAGGCGTTCGAACAACGGCTGTTCGTGCGGCGTGTTGATGATGAGCACTTCCTTGATGCCGGCCAGCATCAAGGTACTGAGCGGGTAATAGATCATCGGCTTGTCGTAAATCGGCAGCAGTTGCTTGCTGATCGACTGCGTGAGCGGATACAGCCGCGTACCCGAACCGCCCGCCAGGATGATGCCGCGCCGGGTCATGGCTGTGCCCCTTCGCTTCCATGCCCGAGGCGCTGCATGCGATAGCTGCCGTCGAGCACGTGCGCGGTCCATTCGGAGTGATCGAGATACCAGTCGACGGTGGCCGCGATGCCGTCCTCGAAGGCGACTTCCGGACGCCAGCCCAGTTCGGACGCGATCTTGCCGGCGTCGATCGCGTAGCGGCGGTCGTGGCCGGGCCGGTCGGCCACGTAGGTGATGAGCGATTCGCGTGCGGCGCCGCTGGGGAGCGGCGTGCGCGCATCCAGCAGCCGGCAGATCGTCCGCACCACTTCGATGTTCTCGCGTTCGGCGTCGCCCCCTATGTTGTAGACCTCGCCCGGCCGTCCATCCGCAAGTACGCGCAGGATCGCGCGACAGTGATCGTTGACGAACAGCCAATCGCGCACGTTACGCCCATCGCCGTACACCGGCAGCGACTCGCCCGCCAACGCCTTGGCAATCACCAGCGGCACCAGCTTTTCCGGGAACTGGTACGGACCGTAGTTGTTCGAGCAGTTGGTCGTCAGCACCGGCAGGCCATAGGTGTGGTGAAAGGCGCGCACCAGGTGATCCGACGCGGCCTTGGACGCGGCATAAGGCGAGTTCGGCGCGTACGGCGTGGTTTCAAGGAAGCGGCCCTCGGCGCCCAGCGACCCGTACACCTCGTCGGTGGACACATGCAGGAAGCGAAACGCGGCGCGCGCAGGTTCCGCAAGTTCGCGCCAGAAGTCGCGCGCACACTCGAGCAGCCCCAACGTGCCGACGACGTTGGTGCTCACGAAAGCTGCGGGCCCGTCGATGGAACGATCGACGTGGCTTTCGGCCGCGAAATTCACCACCGCATCCGGCTGGAACTCGCCCATCAGGCGCGCGACGAGCGTGCGATCGCCGATGTCGCCGTGCACGAACACATGGCGGAGGTCGGCGTCCACATCGCGGAGCGATTCGCGATTGCCCGCATACGTCAGCGCGTCGAGATTGACGATCCGAAGACTCGGATCCGACGCGAGTGCCGCGCGCACGAAATTGCTGCCGATGAAGCCGGCACCGCCGGTAACGAGAATGGCCATGCGGACCTACCGAAGTGCAGCGCGCAGTTGCGCCAACTTGACCGCCTTGGCGGGGTCGGCCGCGTTCAGGCGCCAGAAGTGGCGGGCGACGACAAAGATCGACAGCAAGACGAACATCGCCAACGTGGCCGCGATCGCGATCAAGCCCCGCTTGGGCTTGCTTTTGTACTCGGCCGGCTTGGCCACATCGACGACCTGGATCAACGCGCCTTCCCGGCTTTCGTCCAGGCGAGCCATCTCGTACTGGCGCGCGAACAGCTCGAACAGCGTCTCCTGGTACTTGAACTCGCGGAACTTGCTGACGTAGTCTGGCCCGCCGGTCGAATCGGTGCTGGACTCGCTCTTCTGCAATTGCGATCGCAAGGCCCCCAGCATCGCCTGGGCTTGCTGCACTTCCGGCGTGGCGTCTGAAAGACTGCGGCGCAGGGTCTGCAGGCGCACTTCAGCCGAGGTGACTTCGGCACGAAGGCGCGCATACCCTTCCGCCGCGGCCCTCGGCTCGGCCTTGAGCGCACCCGGATTGAAGCCGCTGGCCTGCAATTCCTGCTGAGCCTGCGTCAGTTCGTCGCGAGTCTTCTTCAATTGTGCCTCGAAGAAGACGCGGCGCTGCTGCGCTTCAGTCAAGGCCAACTGCGCGCCGAGGCGCCGGAGTTCGTCGACATGCCGGTTGGCCAGGTTCGAAGCACGCTGCGGGTCAACGTCGTCGACCTCCACGCTGATCAGGCCGTCGCGCTTGCCCAGCGTGACGCGCGTGCGGTCGGCGAGTGCCTTGCGGGCCTGGAAGCGATAGTCAGACTCGTAGACCTGCATTAACTTGAACTCGTCGATAAGGCGGTCGGCAACGCTGGTGCTCTGAAGCAGCGCCACATACTGGTCTGCAGGACTCTTGATCGCCGCGGCCGAACCTGCCAGGCCAGAGAGCGCACCGAGGGAGGCCAGGGCCGAGGCAGCGGCGCTCTGCTGTTGTTGGGGTGGCACGAAAACGGTACGCGACGTGTAGGTCGGCTTTATCAGGTAAGTCGCTCCCAGTGCGATCACGCCGATCGCGAGGGGTGCAAGCAACAGCACCTTCCAGTGCTGCAACAGGGGCAGCATGAGGTCGAGCAAGTCCACGCCATCGTCTTGTACGATTTCATTCTCGGGATGCTGCGCGTGGGATGCCATGGGCGTCAATTGCGGAACGTGGCGATTGCTGCCAAGCCCAGGCCGAACTGGTAAAGGATCTGGGTCCAGTCCTTGGCACCCTGCACAAAGGTGGTCTTGTTCATCTCTTCGGGAACGAACACGGTGTCGCCGGCTTCGGCCTTCAGCCCGGACAGGCCGGTGCCGCGGTTGAACCAGCCGTTCTGCTGCCGCCCGCTGACCACACTGCCGTTGGCCCGGATCACGAACGCGCTGCCTTCATCGGCACCGCGCGTCGGGCCGCCGGCCAGTCCGAGGTAGGTGTCGACGCCCCGCCCTTCGCTGTACAGGTAGCTGCCGGCGTTGAACACGCTGCCGAAGACACCGATCGAGGTCGGCTTGGCAGGGATCAGCAGCCGGTCGCCGTCCTCCAGCGCCAAAGGCGGCAGCCCGCTCGTCTGCGGATCGAGCTGCAGAACGATGCGGCCGCTGGGCTTTTGCGCCCGCAAGGCTCGCAAGAGGCGTGCGTTCGCGGTATCGCGGGCGCTGGCCGAGGCGGCCTCCTCCGCGTTGGAGGCGCGTTGCGAGCTGACGTTGCGCGCCAGGTCCGTTTCGAGATCGCGCAGAGCACGCTCGTAGTTCTGCTGTTGCGTCAGGCGGACGCTCTCGCGGTTGAATTCGGTGCCGAAGGGATACGCCTTGTCGGTCAACCCACCCGCGGCGGCAATGGCATCGGCGATCGAACTTTCCGGCGGCAGCACGTAGTCGCCGGGGCGCGCGACTTCGCCTTCCACACGCACCCGCTTGTTCTGGCGCTGCACCGGCAGCGCCGCCTCGACCGCACTGAATGCGCGCAGCACATCGCCATTGGCCAGGCTGGCCGTGTTCGAAGCGGGTAGCGCCAGTTGCACGATGCGCACGGTTGCGCGATCGTCCAGGCGTTCCACCGACAGGCGCGAACGGTCGGCCACGGCCGAAAATCCGCCTGCCATGCGCAACAGGTCGGAGACGGTCTCTCCAGGCTTGAGTTCAAAAATTGCCGGCCGGTTGACACTGCCAATCAGCGCAACCTGCGTGCCGACCGGGCCAACATGGATCACGTCGTCGGCTTGCAGCGCACGATCGGCGCTCCGATCGCCGCCCAGCAGAAATTCGTACAGGTCGAAGCCGGCCAAGCGCTGGTTGCCGCGGCGGATCTCGATGTTGCGGAAACTGCCCGCGGCCGAGGGACCCCCGGCTTTCATGAGACCCTGCACGGCCGTGGCCAGGCTGTTGACGCTGTAGCTGCCGGGCTTGGCCACAGAGCCGGTGACATAGATGCGCAAGCCGCGCAATTGGCCGAGCGACACACTCAGCTGAAAGTTTTTGAACACCTGCCCTACGCGCTGGCTGATGCTGGCTGGCAGGTCGGCATAGCGCACGCCGGACACCAGCACCGGGCCCACGCGCGGAATGCTGATGCGTCCGGCCCGGTCGACCACCAGACGCAGGTCGGCGTCGACCGAGCCCCAGATCGTCAGCAACAACTCGTCGCCAGGCTTGACGATGTAATCGGGCGGCACCAGCGGAAGCGACTCCGCGGGTTCGAGGTCGTCGCTGGGCGTCATAAGTTCGGCGCCAAAGCGCCGCACCTCGACCGGCTCGGCCAAACGTTGAACGAACGCCTCGAATTCCCCGACCGGCGGCCTTAGCGGCATTAGGAAGTCGCCGTCGAGCGTGCGCCGCACGGCCATGCCGTCACGGCGGGCAGGGCCTGCCGACCGCGGATCTTGCGCGTTGGCGGGGGTCGGCTGGGTGCGAGAGGGCACCGTGCGATCCGGCGGCGTCAAACGGATTGGCCCGGTGGCCGTGTCAGCCTGCGTACCTTGGCGGACGGCACTGTTGAAGTTGTTTTGGCCGTCCTGCTGGGCTGTCGCTGGCGTGGCGGTTGCCCCGCCGGCGACGAGCAGCATGCCTGCGATCAGACGGACGGTCGCGCAACCTGTCTCACTGGCTGTCCGATTGACGCGGGCGATACGCTGGAACGTGCGTCGGAGGAATGCGGCTTGGATCATGGGCAGGCGGAGTGCGGCACGCAGTGCGGACGCGATGGGGCGACGCACTGGTCGCGCAGCGCAAAAGGAGCAGGAAGCGCCCAATAGCGACGGCGCGCGATTCTAGCCGCCGATCTCTAGGCCCATCTCGCGGCTGGCTAAACTGTCGCTGATGCTGCTGATCGTCCTGGCCTTCCTGACCGCATTCGCCGTGACGCTGTGCATCGTCCGCGCTTTCAAGGGCTTGGGACGGGCGGCATCCGACCACGATCTGAGCGGGCCACAAAAATTCCACACACGCGCTGTCCCGCGCGTGGGCGGCATTGGCATTGTCGTGGGGGTCGCGGCGGCGGTCGGCCTGATGGCCTGGCGCGAGCCGGCTCAGGGTCGATGGCTCGGCGCGTTCCTCCTGAGCGCTGTGCCTGCGTTTTCGGCCGGCATCGCAGAAGACTTCACCAAGACCCAGAGCCCACGGCGTCGCCTGTTCTTCACGATGGTGTCGGCCGCCCTGGCGGGCTGGTTCTTGAATGCGCTGATCGAGCGCACCGCCATCCCGGGGCTCGATGCGCTGGTGGCCGTACCTTTCGGCGCTTTCGTGGTCACCGTTTTCGTCGTGACTGGGGTGGCCAACGCCGTCAACATTATCGACGGCTTCAATGGCCTTGCGTCGATGTGCGTCGTGATCATGCTCTGCGGCCTGGCCTATGTGGCCTACGCCGTCGGCGACACGTTGGTAGCAATGCTGGCGCTGGCCGGTATCGGCGCCATCCTGGGCTTTTTCGTCTTCAACTTCCCAGCCGGGCTGATCTTCCTCGGCGACGGGGGCGCGTACTTCCTGGGGTTCTATGTGGCGGAGCTGGCGATCCTGCTGCTGCACCGAAATCCTGGCGTCTCGCCGATGTTCCCGCTGCTGCTGTGCATCTACCCGGTGTTCGAGACGCTGTTCTCGATCTACCGCCGCAAGTGGCTGCGCGGCGTGCCGGTGGGCATGCCCGACGGCGCCCATCTGCACAGCCTGATCTACCGGCGTTTCCTTCGCTGGGCGGCGGGCGAACGCAGCGCCAGAGAGTTGACGCGCCGCAACTCGATGACCTCGCCCTACTTATGGATGCTGTGCTCCCTGTCGGTGGTGCCCGCCGTGCTTTGGTTCGACAGCACCGCCCTCCAGGCGAGCTTCATCACGTTGTTCGGGCTGACCTACGTGCTTCTCTACTGGCGCATCGTGCGCTTCAAGGCGCCGCGCTGGCTGCAGCGGCATCAAAGATGAGGAAAAGCGATAATTGCTGTACATGACCGAGCCATTGCAAACGCACCTCCTCCCGCCCGAAGGCGACATTCCCGCCGCGACGATCCGCTTCGACACCCTGCCGCTCGATCCGAAACTGCTTCGCGCAGTGGCCGAATCGGGCTACACCTCGATGACGCCGATCCAGGCCAAGGCGATCCCGATCGTCCTCGACGGACGCGACGTGATGGGCGCAGCCCAGACCGGCACCGGCAAGACGGCCGCCTTCACGCTGCCGCTGCTGCAGAAGATGCTGCGCCACGAAAACGCCAGCATGTCGCCCGCGCGCCACCCGGTGCGCGCGCTGGTGCTGGCGCCCACCCGTGAGTTGGCCGATCAGGTCGCCAACAACGTCAAGACCTACGCCAAGCACACCCTGTTGCGCTCGATGGTGGTGTTCGGCGGCATCGACATGAAGCCGCAGACGCTGGTGCTCAAAGGCGGCGTCGAGGTGCTGATCGCCACCCCCGGGCGCCTGCTCGACCACATCGAAGCCAAGACCGCGGTGCTGAACCAGGTCGAGTACGTGGTCCTCGACGAAGCCGACCGCATGCTCGACATCGGTTTCCTGCCCGACCTGCAGCGC
>JBKJTK010000152.1:0-4152 GCA_046590875.1 Chiayiivirga sp. | reverse complement strand
CTCGACGCGCACGCACAAGCCGAAGTGGCGTGGCCGCTGCCGCGGGCCGGCGAAGGCCAGTCGCTGGTGGGCATGCGCGTCGATGGCGCGCCGGCGGCGGTGTTGCAGGGCGATGATGGCGCGTGGATACACTTGCAGCGCGGTGTGCATCGCGTCGAGCTCACGCTCGGCAGCGACGAAGGCCGCTGGCGCATTGCATTCCCGCTCGCGCCCGCGTCGCTCGAAGTAGTGGGAGATGATTTCGAGGTCAGCGGTGTCGATGAAGATCGTCTGATCGGCGACACGCTTGAGCTGGTCGCGAAAACCATTACCGCCAATTCCGGCGACGAAGCTTCTGGCGATGCCGACATCAGCCAAACCAGCGAAGCCGTACCGCCCTTCGTGCGGGTGCAGCGCGCGCTCACCTTCGATCAGCAATGGCAGGTGCGCACCACGGTGCAGCGCATCGCGCCCGAGCGCGGCGGTCTGACCGTCGCGGTGCCCTTGCTCGCGGGCGAACTGCCGTTCGACAACGCGCCGCCGCTGCGCGAAGGACAGGCACTGGTGTCGCTGGCAGCGGGTGCCGAGGAACTGACCTGGGTCTCACGCTTGAAGCCGGCCGACAGCTTCGAATTGATCGCGAGCGACACCCGCGGCTACGCCGAGGAATGGCAACTCAACGTCGCGCCCTTGCTGCATGTGGAAGCGCAAGGCTTGCCCGAGGCCGGACCGGAAGGCAGCGGTGTGCGCCGTTTCCTGCCGCTGCCGGGCGAGCGTCTGAAACTGAAGGTGACCCGTCCGCTCGCAATCGATGGCGCGACGCTCGCGATCGAAAACGTGAATCTGCACGTCACACCGGGTCAGCGCGCACGCGACAGCCGACTCGAATTCACCTTGCGCTCCACGCGCGCCGGACAGCATCTGCTGAACTTGCCGAACGACAGCGAGCTGCTTGGCCTGTGGGTGAACGGCGAGGAACAGCCGCGGGTGTTGAACGAAGGCAAGATCGCCTTGCCCTTGCGCAGCGCGCCGCAGCAGATCGTGCTGACTTGGCGCGAGACAGTGCCGCTGGGTTTGCGGATGCGCAGTCCTGCGCTGGATCTCGGCGCGTCCGCGGCGAATCTGCGCATCCAGATCAACGTGCCTCAGGAGCGCTGGCTGCTGTTGGCCTCCGGCCCCGGTGTGGGGCCCGCCGTGCTCTATTGGTCGCAACTTGCGCTGTTGCTGTTGGTCGCTTGGGGTTTGGCACGCATCGGCGGAACCCCATTGCGTTTCCATCATTGGTTGTTGCTGGGGCTGGGTTTCTCCACCGTGTCGTGGCTCGCCGCGGTGATCGTCGCGGGCTGGCTGTTGCTGCTGGGATGGCGTGGTCGACGCACCGATAGCGGGGAAGGGTATGGTTTCGCACTGCTGCAAATCGCGCTGGCGTTCGTGACGCTCATCGCATTGTTGTGCCTGGTCGCTGCGGTGCCGGCCGGCCTGCTCGGCACGCCCGATATGCAAGTCACCGGCAATGGTTCCTCGGGCGGTCAGTTGAACTGGTTTCTGGATCGCAGCGCGGGCACCTTGCCCCAAGCCAGCGCCTGGTCGCTGCCGATGTGGGCTTACCAGATCGCGATCCTGCTCTGGGCGCTGTGGCTGGCGAATGCGCTGCTGGGGTGGTTGCGCTGGGGCTGGACGTGTTTCGGTGCGGGCGGACGTTGGCGTTGGCCGCTACGGGCGCCGATGAAACCTGCGGTGTCGGATACAGCGGCAACTTCGATAGGGGATGCCAGCAGCCCGGTGGCATGAGTCGCCCCCGGCCCTCGCGCCAGCGCGAGGGCGTTCGGATCAGCGCGACATGCGCTTCAACGCATGTCGCAAGCCCTGATCCTCAGTCTTCGAACCCGTCGCTGAAAATTCCGTCCGGCGGCACCGAGGTCCAGAAGCCGCCACCGAGTTGGTAGCGACTCCCGCGCAGCAGCGGAACCGCATCGTGTTGCCCTATCGTGCCGGTGAGGACATAACGCGCGCTGCTGGAGCGGCCACCGCCGCCATCGACGGTGGACCTCGTCAGTGCCTGCTGCGCGGCGCCCGGTGCCGCAGCGGCTACCAAGACTAACGCGATCCAGAGACGACAGCGCATTGCCTCAGTCCCGGCGTTCCAGCGCAGCGACACGCTCGGCTAGTGTGGCCAGCGAAGTGCGCAGCGCGGCATTCTCGCGTTCCAGGATTTCGGCGCGAGCCTCGACGCGCGCGTTCAAACCCTGGATCGCGGCCAGTGCCACGCCGTCGGCATCCACGGTGCCGATGTATTTCTCCTCGCCGCCGAGGCCGAACGCCGCGAAAAAATCTTCCGCCATCGGACCGAGATGCCAGGCGTCCTCGCCGCCGCGATAGCGCCAGCGAGTCACCGGCAGCGCGAGCACGCGTTGCAATACGTCGTCGAGGTCGATGGGCGTGAAAGCGTGCTTGAACGTGCGACTGGAACCATTGGTCCAGACCCCACCGATGGTGACGTGGGCTCCGTTGCCATTCGCCGCGGAGGTGCCGACCTCCAATGGAAAGCCGGGCGCGCCGATGCCGGAATTCACGCCTAAAAATCCGTTGGGTGCGACGTAGAGGCGGTTGATGAACGTCGTAACGAACGGTGGCAGTGTCGACACACTGCGCCGGGTCAGGCGGAACGACGCATCCGTGGTGTCCGAACCGTTGGCCGTCATCACGTAGCTGGCGATCGATCCCTCTGCGCGCAGCGCCAATTGCGCGTCCTCCCCCGCCGTTGCCCCGGTCAGGCTCAGCTCGTAGTTCGACTGGATGGGGGTCGCGTTGGTCGAGAGCGTTCCATCGACCCGGGTTGCGCCGACGATCGTGGTCGCGCCGGTCACGTTCGTGGTGCCAGTCAGGCCCACCCCACCCGCAGCCCGCACCAGAAACTGGTTCACCGCCGTCGTCGCCACCGGTGTCGCGGACGAATCGTCCGCGAATACGAACGAGCCGCCATGCGTAAGCGTGAATCTCTTGCCAGCGCCGAACGAGCCGGTGCCGGTGACGCGCATGCGGGGCTCGAAGTTCGCGGTGGGACCGGCGAAGTAGAGGGCGAAGTTGGTGTCGGTTTCGTCGGTCCCCTTCACGCCCATGTCGAAGGAGTGGTTGCCGCCGCGCGGCTGCATCGCGATGTCGACGCCGGTGTCGGTGTTTGCCGGTGAGGGCGTCAGGTACATCTCGAGCTCGCTGTTGAAGGGAGCTCCTCCGATGCCTAGTGAGGCATTGTCGCCGAAGTGGAACAGCACCGGATTCGCCGCCGCCGCCTGATTGCTGCCAAAGGTTAAGCGCAAATCGTTGCCGTTGCCCGACGTGGTGCGATACAGGCCCCAGGCATTGGTGAAGGCGCCTCCGACCAGTTCGCCCAGGGTGATCACCGAGCCAGCGCCGCCGCTGTTGTCGCTGTACAAGGCGAGCTGTGCGTCCACGTCCACCAGTACGAGCTCTTGCGCTTCGCTGCTGTCGCTGACGTCGAAACCAATGGCATTGCGTGTCGCGGTGATGCGCGGCGGCAGGGCGGCGCTGTTGTTGGCCAAAACACTGAACGCGCCATCGAAATCAAAGCGGTTGCGCGGCTGAAAGCCGGTGAACGGGTTAGTGCCGACCGATGAGATGAATAGACTGGTGTTAGCCGGCGTCGAGATCGCGCTCGACGGGGTCGGCGAGACCGATAGATTGAAGAAGGCCTCGCCGCCGCGTGGCCACATAGTCAGATCGGCATTGGTTTCGGTCGTGCCCGGATTGCCGCGTATCGTCAGTTCGGTGTTGTTGTTGGCCCGGCCTCCATTGATCGTCACACCCACCGGCGACACCAGCGCCAGCGGTTGCAGGTCCAGCGTACCGAGCGCCGCGCCCGCCGCGCCGGTATTGCCGCCAACCCGCCAGAACGTGCTGTCGAAGCCCGCGAGATTCAGATCCTGAGGTGCGACGCTGCCATCGCCAATATCCGCGCTTGCGACCGCGCCATCGGCAATCTGGGTGGCACCGACCGCATCGCCGGCCAGTTCGATATCGGTGACGCTGCCGGGCGCGGGTTTCAGGGTGTAGGGCGCAGCGGTGATTTCCTGGCGCGGGTTCAATGCTTCAAACGCATTGAGATCGACTGAGTCGAAGGGCCGCACCGCGACTTCCAGAAATACCGCGTCGCCG
>JBKJTK010000098.1:0-10737 GCA_046590875.1 Chiayiivirga sp. | reverse complement strand
GATCCGCCTCGGCATCGCACGTGCGCTGGTCGTGTACGACGAAAACCTCAAACCTGAGTTGCGCAAAGCCGGTTTCATGACCCGCGATGCGCGCGAAGTCGAGCGCAAGAAGGTCGGTCTGCACAAAGCGCGTCGCGCGACTCAGTTCTCGAAGCGCTGATTCCTATCTAGCATCACCGGTTCGTCCGTTTTCGCACCGGCTCGCACCGGCGCAGAATACGGACACCCAACCGTCAGTCGTTCCGCCGTCCGGGAACGAGATCAGATTGGGAGATCGTCTAATGGTAGGACAACAGTCTCTGACACTGTTTATCTAGGTTCGAGCCCTAGTCTCCCAGCCAAACAGGAACCCCCGCGCACGCGGGGGTTTTTGTTTGCGTAACCGCAAGACGTTTCAGTCGGCGCTCGTTAGAATCGCTCTCCGCTGGCACGCGGGCCTATAGCTCAATGGTTAGAGCGCGGGACTCATAATCCCTCGGTTCCAGGTTCGAGTCCTGGTGGGCCCACCAAACTTTGCGCCTGCCGCGTTACGCTGCCGCGACATGAGCAGGCCACTCTCACCGGAATCAGCATCGAGTCGCGTCGCGCTGGTCGTGGGCGCGTCCGGATTCCTTGCCGGCTTCATCATCTCGGCGCTGCGCGAGGCCGGCTGGCGCGTATTGCTCGGAGTGCGTGTTGCGCGCAACGGTGACCCGGGCGAGCGCATCTGCGACTTCAATCAGCTGCGCACGGCGCGGGATTGGGCGCCATTGCTCGATGGCGTCGACGCCGTCGTCAACGTCGCGGGCATCCTGCGCGAGACGCGCAGGCAGCGTTTCTCCACGATTCACCGCGATTCGCCGCTGGCGCTCGCGCAGGCCTGCGTCGCGCAGCAAGTACGAAGTTTCGTGCAGATCTCGGCGTTGGGCGAGGCGCGCGATGGCGAGTTCATAGCGAGCAAGCACCGTTTCGACGAGGCGCTTCTGGCCTTGCCGCTGAATGCGATCGTGTTGCGGCCTTCGGTGGTCTATTCGACGGCAGGTTCTTACGGCGGCACCTCGCTGCTGCGCGCGCTGGCGGCGACGCCGGGTGTGCTGCCGCTACCGGGAAATGGTGATTGGCATATCCAGCCGCTGGCGGCGGAAGATCTGGCGCAGCTCGTGGTGCGCGCGCTCGAAACCGATGTGCACGGATTGTTCGAAGTCGGTGGTCCGCAGGCCGTCACGCTGCGCGACTACCAGCAGCGCTGGCGAGACTGGCTGCGCTTGCCGCACGCACCCGAGTTGCGCGTGCCGCTCGCGCTGATCTCACTCAGTGTCGCCATGGGTGAATTGCTGGGCCGAGGCCCGATGGGGGCCACGACCTGGCGCATGCTCCGACGCGGAAACGTCCCTGCGCCGGGTGCCCATGAGCACCTGCGTCAGACGTTCGGCATTGCGCCTCGCGCTCTTGACGAGGTGCTCGCCGCGCGGCCGAGCCAGGTGCAGGACCGCTGGCACGCACAGCTGTATCCCCTGGTGCCCGCACTTCGGATCGGTGTGGTGTTGTTGTTTCTCGTATCGGCCTGGGCCGGCTTCGCGACGCCTGCGGACAGTATTGAACGCCTGACCGCCGATTCCAGGCTGTCGGCGCTGATGCCGGTTGCGCTCGCGCGCGTCGCGGCGGCCTTCGATCTGGTTCTTGGACTTGCGCTGCTGGCAGGCATTCGCACGCGAGCCACGCTGGCCGTCATGCTCGCCATAGTCGCGATCTACACGCTCGCATTCGGCCTGATGCTGCCGGGCTTGTGGCTCGATCCGCTCGGCGGACTGGCGAAGAACCTGGTGGTCTTGCCGGCACTCGCGCTGTTGTGGGTGCTGGTGGAGCGTAGATGACGATGACCTATCTGTGGCTGAAATGGATCCACATCCTGTCGTCGACGCTGTTGTTCGGCACCGGACTCGGCATCGCGTTCTTCATGTGGACCGCGCACCGGCGTGGCGATGCGCGCGTGATAGCCGCCACTGCGCGCACCGTCGTCATCGCCGACGCCTGCTTCACCGCGCCGGCGGTGTTGATCCAGATTGCAAGCGGCCTCTGGCTCACGCACCTCATGGGTCTGCCGCTGACGCAACGCTGGGTGTTTTGGGCGCTGATCCTCTTTGCGCTCATCGGCGCTTGCTGGCTGCCGGTGCTGTGGCTGCAACTTCGGGTCCGCAACCTCGCGCAAGCCGCGGTCGATCGCAACGAACCGCTGCCGGCTAGCTATTTCCGCGCGATGCGATGGTGGTTCTGGCTCGGCTGGCCCGCCTTCCTGGGCGTGATCGTGATCTTCTGGTTGATGGTGATGAAGCCGATCTGATCAAGCAGCTACGTAGCCCGGGTGAGCGAAGCGCACCCGGGGAAGCATCAGGCGATGGCGAACGCGTAAGGCCTCGCCGTAGTCCCGGCTGCGGCCTGCGGTCATACCCGGACTACATAGGCGACGCTGGCGCGAGCTGCATGCGATGCCGGTGCAGCGCCTCGTACAGCGGACGGCAACGGTCGACGACGGCCGCCGCCGCTGGCGTGAGCGTGCACGGACGCGGGACGCGTGGCTCGAATCCGGTCGAGTGCCACACCGCGTCGTACCAGTGCGGTGCCCAGACGCCGTCGCTGGCGCGCGGACCGGCGGGCCACTGCAGCATGCGGTCGGTGAACGGGATCGCGAGCCGATCGCACAGCGCGCGCAAATGCGCGTCCGGTGCGGCCAGGAAATCGTCGGCGTCGAGCACCGGCGGCGCGGTGCCGGTGCGCTCGGCGAGCGCCTCGAACAACGCGAGCTGCTGCGGCAGGCCGATGTCCTCCGGCGTCACGGTGCTGCGCTTGCGCAGGTAGGAGTTCACCACTTCGGCCGGATCGCGGATCAGGAAGACGTTGTCGAGTGCGAAGATCCAGTCCCGCCCGATGTGCGGCAGCAGGTGGTGGGTCATGTGCTTCTGGTACCACAGCGGGAACGGCTGCGGCGGTGCGCCCGTGCTCAACGTCGCGACGACCGTGCGCCAGTCGGTTTCACCCTGCGCGATCACCTGCGCCGCGCCGGGATGATCCATGCCGGTGTGCGCCAGGTAGTGCGCGTAGAGCGGCTCGTCCGATACCGCGCAGTCGCCGCGGTTCTCCCAGGCCCGCATCATCGCGGTGGATATGTTGCGCGGTCCCGACCACATCGCGATGCGGCGCGGGTTCATGCGTCGCGTCCGTGCGCCGTGCGTGCGTTCACCTCGCGCTGCACCAGTTCGGTGTAGAGCTGCTGCAGTCGCGTCACCATCGGGCCGCGACCGGTGCCGAGCACGCGGCCGTCGACCTCGCGCACCGGCACCACGCCGGCGAACGTGCCCGTGACGAAAGCCTCGTCGGCACCGTAGACGTCGATCAGGCTGAAGCGCTTCTCGCGCGCCGGAATACCGGCCTCGCCGCACAGCCGCAGCACATTGGCGCGGGTGATGCCGTGCAGGCAGTACTCGCCGGTCGAGGTCCAGACTTCTCCGCGCCGTACCACGAAGAAGTGGGTCGAATTGCAGGTCGCGACGAAGCCCTGCGGGTCGAGCATCAGCGCTTCGTCGGCGCCAGCCTGCTGCGCCTGGATGCAGGCGGTGATGCAGTTGAGCTTGCTGTGGCTGTTGAGGCGCGGATCCTGCACGTCGGGTGCCCCGCGCCGCACGTGCACGGTGAACAGGCGCAGCCCGCGTTCGGCCTGTTCCGGCGCCGGTTGCTTGTATTCCGGGATGATGACGATCGTGGCGCGTCCGAGCGCCACGCGCGGATCCTGGTACGGCGTGCGGCGCGGCCCGCGCGTCACCATCAACCGCAGGTGCACGCCGTCGCGCATGCCGTTGGCGGACAACGTCTCCTGGATTGCGCGGGCAAAGCCGTCGCGATCGAGACCGGGGTCGATCATCAGCGCCTTTGCGCCCTCGAACAGGCGATCGAGGTGCGCGTTGAGGAACAGCGGCTGCCCCGCCACGACACGCAGGCCTTCCCAGACCCCGTCGCCGAGCACGAAGCCGGAGTCGAAGACCGACACGACCGCTTCGGCACGCGGCTTCAGCGCGCCATCGACGTAGACGAGGATGGCGTCGTTGCGCGGGTCGTCGCTGCTGTGCTGCGGGCCTTGGGTCATCGCGGGCCTCCGGTCGAGGGAAGCGGCGAGCTTAGCGAACTGCCTGACCGAACGGGGTGAGATCCACTTGCCTGCGCCAAGCGGAGAGAAAAGTGGATTTGATCCCGTTACCGGCGGCGCGACTGGAGCGGCGGCGGACGGATGCGTACGATGAGGGACAGTCTCCCCAGGAGGACATGCCATGAATGCGCAGATCAAAGAGCACGACGTGCGCCAAGAACTGCACGCACTGGCCGAGCGCTTGCCGGACGATGCGAGCTGGGCGGATGTGGCGGAGTACGCCCGGTTCCGGACCGCCGTTGCGGAAGGCAAGGCAGCAATCGCCCGCGGCGAGATTGCGAGCGAGGCCGAGGTACGGCGCGTGTTCGCCAAGTACGGAGTCAAGGTTTGAAGCTGGCTTGGTCGGTCCTGGCGCTGCGCGACTTTGAGGAGGCGACCGACTACATCGCTCAGGACAACCCGGTCGCCGCGCAGCAGATTGCCGAGCGCATCGAGGCGGCGACCCGGAAACTGGCCGAGTACCCGTTCATCGGCCACCCCGGTGACGATGAGGACACCCGCGAATGGCTGGTGCGGAACACGCCGTATGTGCTGGTGTACGAAATCCACGGCGGTACGGTGTTCGTCTCGCGTGTGTGGCATACCCGCCGAGATCGCTCGGCCGGCTGATCGAACGGGTTCAGATCTACTTATCTGTGCCAAGTAGTGAGAAAAGTGGTCCTGACCCCGCCACGCCACCGGGTGTTGCGCAACAAGAACTGGCTCCGCGCCTGACCTGCCACCGGGTGTTGCAAAACAAGACCTCGCGCCCTTGTGACCCCGCGCCCTTGACCCCGCGCCCTGCATGACCCCGCGCCCTGCAGGCGTTGAGCAGCTTCGCTAAGAAATCTTCTCGGCGAACAGCCGGCGATGTTGGTCTAGGAATTCATGTTGCTCGTCGCGAAAGCGGCCAACTCCGCGCGTTTGGTTGATGTGCCAGCGTTCCAATACCTCAGCATCCAGTGACGGATGGACCAACATCTTTCCGCTGTTCTCGAAGCTGATCAGCCGATCGTCGAACAGCGCGTCCACGTGGGGCGAGAGCAGGATGCCGTTGTAGCCTGACAGACGCTCGGCGTTGTTGGAGGTCTTCCACGGTTTGATGTGGCTTGCGACGAGGACGCGCGCATCGCTTACGCCGGTGACTCGACACGCCTGCTCAAGAATCATGACCCGCTTTCGAAACAAGCCCTGACCGATGCGCGCCTTGGCGAGTTGTACCCGTTGGGTCTCCGCAAGGCTCGAGTCGGAATCGATGCGGGATAGGTCTTCGATAATGGCGAGGTTTGGCTCGGGCTCGGGCTCGTTGATCGTAGTTGACCTGTGCGTCAGTCCAGCAATGCGATCGGCATCAGTGAGCGAGAGAAGCAACAGGCCGAGCGCATCTGAGATTGCGGCAAGATAGACGCCTTGGTTGCCGTTTCCATTCGCCTGGATAGGAGAATAATGCGGAGGTCGCAGTGGACCGATGGTTGCGATGTGATCCTTTGGGGCGAGCGGTCTTGGCAGCGGGATGAAGTCGACCTCGACCAGCCAACCCTCGTTCGACCAATAGTCGCCTACGGTCCCGAACTCCGCGGGTTTGGGGCTGGCTGTCGCCGGCACGGCAACAAGACCCGCGGCACCTAACCGGCCATTTGCATACGAGAACACGACATCGCCCACCTGGGCGCGCCGCATGTTTTCGTAGGTCTGGTTGAAGGCACCGTTAGCATTGCGCATGGGGGACCAGAGGTAGCCGCCGCGAACCTCTTGCTCCCGCGTCTGCTTATGGTTTACCCACCAGTACGCCATCGATTCCCCTCGCTGGACCAGGTTATCAGACGCCTACTGGGTGGGCGAGGTAACAAAATCCTAGGTAGGAACGTATCGGTAGTTCACACCCTGCGTGATCGGGGCGTGCGTGCTGGGCTGCTAGTGTTCACTGACCGAGTGGGATCAAGTTCCCCCTTCGAACCCATCCGCAAAGATCGGATTGCCCGACCCGAACACGGCGCTCATCACCGCGTGCGAATTGCGGCTGCTTCCCCCGCATTGGCAGGGTGCGGGCGCCGTGATGCCGCAGGCGGAGTCACGGTCCTGGAAGGCGCGGCCGGAGCAGCCCTCGATCGTGGTCATCACGTCCGGGCAGTAGAACAGGTGCTCGAGGCCCGCCATGAAGCCGAGCTGTTGCATGCCGATCCAGCACAGCCGCTCGGCCTCGGCGGGGAACGCGTTGGCGAAGATGAAGGCGGGCGCGTTCGGAACGTAGTTGCAGGTCGAGGGCGCGACGGCCCACAACCCGGAGGCAAAGCCCGCATCTTGCGGTGTTCCGGCCAGGACCAGCTCACTGTGCTGAGTCGGGGACGGGTCGGTAGTGACGACTTGGAGGTCGTAGCGCGCCAGTCCGCTCGCGATGCACGCGACGGTCGCATCGAAGACGGCGTCGCTGTGCGAGAACGCGGATATCACCCGGGCCTGACTAAACAGCGGACTGGTGTTCGCTACCGAGTTGTTGGGCCCCTGAGAAAACGTGCAGCCACCAACACAGCGGTTGACATACACAACTGTGGCCGCGGCGGCGGGCGCGCTTGAGAGCGCCAGCAACAGCGCGCACGCGGAAGCGAATCGAGGATGTGCAATACGAGTGGGCATATCGACACCTTGAGAGGACGCGATAAACGGTGATCCCCCGGAGCCGCACCTTCACTTTAGCAAGATCGACCTGGGGGAAGGCCGCTCCGTGGCTCGCTGGTCAGCTCTGCGTCATCTTTTGTTGAAGAGCCGCTCCAGCACGATTGGCCCGAACAGCAGCGACTACGTTACTTGTCGCGTGACTTGGGGGGTTCCGGCTTCTTGTCTTCCTTCGGGCGTCGGAGCAGCAACGACGGGTTCTCCTTGATCCTTTCCGTCAACGCAGCAATGTTCTTCACGAGTTTGCTGACTTGATCCTCGAGTGCTGAGAATTTCTCGACCGTCTTCGGCAGCTCGTCGAGCATGGCTTTGAGGGCGGACTTTTTCGAGGGAATCTCGGGAACCTGGCCCTCGGGCGTGACCGCGAGCAGCGTCTTCGCCTCCGGATCGCCGCCGTTCAGTTCGATATGAACGACACCGGTGATGCTTGTCAGGGCGAGGCTGGCTCGGGTGTCGGTCTTGACGGGAGTGTCCTTGCGCAAGCCCACCTCCACCAGCACCCGGCGCGAATCCTCAGGATCGATGACCATTGTCTTCACCGTGCCGACGTCGACGCCGAGAAACGTCACTGAATCCCCGGCAGTGAGCCCGCTCACCGAGTCGGGGAAACGAATTCGGTAGATCACATCGTCACGACGACCTGCGCTCCCCAGCCACACCGCGAAAAGTGCCAAGGCAATGCCGAATCCGACAATGAAAACCCCCTCGAGGAAATAGTGCTTGTCAGTTTCCATGGTTTGATTTCCTTGCTTTCATGGCGCCATCTGCTCGCGGTCCGTGAAAAAAATCCTGTATCCACGGATGCTTGGACTTCATCAACTTTTCGGCGGTATCGATGGTTACTTTCTGGTCGACCAGCACCGCGATTCGGCCGCAGACGGTAAACAGCGTTGTCAGATCATGCGTGACGATGACGATGGTAATTCCAAGACTCTTGTTCAGCTGCAGGATCAGCGCGTCGATGCCGCCTGCGGCGATCGGATCCAGATCGGACGTCGGCTCGTCGAGAAAAAGAATCCTCGGGTCCAGCGCGAGCGCGCGCGCGAACGCAGCACGCTTCACCATGCCGCCGGAAAGCGCCGAAGGAAACTTGCTGCCACTTTCTGCCGGCAAACCGGTGAGTGCCAGTTTCATCGCAGCGATCTGCTCCTGCTCCTCGGCGGGCAGCGCGGTATGTTCGCGCATCGGCAACATGATGTTCTGCGCCACCGTCAACGAGGAGAACAACGCCCCTTGCTGAAACAGCACGCCGAAGAGAGAGGACTTTTCCGCCGCGCCGAGCGAGCGCACCGGCTTGCCGTTAAGCAGAACGTCCCCGGCATTGGGCTCGTGCAGTCCCGTGAGCGTCTTGAGCAGCACCGACTTGCCGGAACCCGATCCGCCAGCGATGCCGATGATTTCGCCGGGCACGATGTCGAGGTTCAACTGGTCATGGACCACTTGCGTGCCGAACCGGTTGACGATTCCCCGTGCGGACAGGATCGGCTTGGCAGTGGCGGTGGCCCGTTTGCTCATATGCCAATCCTTTCGAACAGGACGGAAAAGAATGCATCGAGCACGATGACCAGGAAAATGGATTTCACCACGGCACGCGTGGTCTCGCGGCCGACACTCTCCGCCGAGCCGCTCACTTTCAGCCCGTGCATGCATCCGATCACGGCGATGAAGAAAGCAAAAACCGGCGCCTTGATCAGGCCGACAAAGAGATCGCCGCCGTCGATGGCCTGCGGCAAGCGCGCCAGGTATTGCACGGGCGACACATCAAGCAGCATCTGGGCAATCGCCGCGCCGCCGAGCAAGCCCATGATATCGGCGAAGAACGTGAGCAGTGGCAGGGTGATGACCAGAGCGATCACGCGCGGCACCACCAGCACTTGCATGGGCTCGATGCCCATTACCTTGAGCGCATCGATTTCCTCGCGCGTCTTCATGACGCCGATTTCAGCGGTGAAGGCGGACCCCGAGCGTCCGGCGACCATGATCGCCGTGATCAACACGCCCATTTCGCGCAATACCGACACCGCCACCAGGTTGATGGTGAGGTCCTCGCCGCCGTAGGGGCGCAGCTGGGAGACGCTCTGGTAGCCGATGACGATCGCGATCATGACGGCCATGAGCCCAATGATGGGCAGCGCATGAATGCCTGTTTCCGTCACATGCCTCGATATCGAAGCCGGGCGCAGCTGGCCCGGGTGAATCAGCGCGGCAACGGTCCAGGCCGCCGCGCGGCCGACGAAGGTGATGACGTCGCGCACGTCGTGCCTCACATCGTGCGAACCCTTTCCGAGCTGGGTGACGAGCTGGCGCCACCGGGGGACCGATGCGACTTTCGGCAATGGCTTCAGATCGAGCCCGCCGATGAGATCGAGTAAATCGCTATGTTCGGCGCGGATGCCGGTGATGGCCACCCCCTTGTCGCGCAGAGCGCACAGGAACAACGCGCCCGGCGTGTCGAGGTTGTCGAGTCCGGCAACGTCAAGTGAGCGCGATGGTCCCTGCTTCGACCACTTCTTCAGGACGCGCTTGGCTTCGGCGAGCGTGCGCAGGTCGAGAGAGCCCGCAAGCGCGAGCCGATCGCTATCCCCGCTGACGACAATCGTCGGCGGGGATGGATCCGCGGAAGCTTTCTGCTTGTTTGACGGCACGATGCAGGGTATTTGGAACGCCGCTCGCGCTCTGTACACTGCCGCTCATATGGTGTGCCCCCGAACACGAATCGACCGCGCGACCCTGCGTCAGATAATTTCGCCCGGAACGCCCCGGTAGCTCAGTGGATAGAGCAGCCCCCTCCTAAGAGGCAGGTCGGACGTTCGATTCGTCTTCGGGGCGCCACTAATTTCGCAGTAAATCCAAGGAAATAGCGGCCCATTTCTCTTGCACGATTTCCACAGCCGACCTACCCTTTCCAAAAAGTAGCGGAAAAGTAGCGGATCGCTGGCACTGTCCTGCGGCAGTCCGCAACGACCGCCAACACACCGAACTGGAAAGGTAGGTTGATGGCATCTTTCGTCCACACGCCGAATGGGACGTGGCGCGTCCAATCGAGCATCGCGGAAAGCGCGAGTACAAGACCTTCAAGAACAAGTCTCTCGCGACGCGCTGGGCGGGTCAGCGTGAGGCGGACATGCAGAAGGGAATGATTGCGAGCACAAATGAGGCTCAGCGAACCGCACTCAAAGGTGTGACCTCGGTCGACAACCAGATCAAGGTCAACCCGGCCCGTTAAGCATTCTCATATCGGAAGGTGCACACGCCCGTGTTGCTGCGTCCATTTGCTTTCCTCCCGTGTAGATGTTCCCGCACCATTTCAACGCCGGTAACCGTGGTAAGCGGACTGGCCGCCGCTGCCCGTCGCGGCATCCTGATCAAGGGCGGCGTCTATCTCGAGCAGGGTCGCAAACTGAAAGCGCTCGCGCTGGACAACACCGGCACGTTGACGCTCGGAAAGCCGGCGCAGACCGGCTTCGAAGCATTTGGAAACTCGGACCCGACGCTGGCGCGCGAGCTCGCGGCCAGTCTCGCCGCCCGTTCGGATCATCCGGTCTCGCATGCCGTTGCCGTAGCGGCAAAGGCCGACGGCGTGGTCGCGCGCGAGGTAAAGGACTTTGTCGCATTGCCCGGCCGTGGCGTCAAGGGAACTATCGGAGAACGCACGCTTTATCTCGGCAATGCACGTTTGATGCAGGAGATGGGCGTCGTTTCTGCCATCCTGAATGACCGTCTCAACGAGCTGGAACAGGCGGGCAACACCGTTGTCGTTCTCGCCGATGATCATGAGCCGCTTGCCTTATTCGCGATTGCCGATACCGTACGCGAAACGAGCGGAATGGCAATGCCGTTCTGCATCAGCTTGGCGTATACACGGTCATGCTGACGGGCGACAACGCCGAGACCGCGAATGCGATCGC
>JBKJTK010000077.1:0-3210 GCA_046590875.1 Chiayiivirga sp. | reverse complement strand
GCCTTGATCGCCGCGCCGTCTTTGAAGTTGAGCACCGCGCCGTAAGGCAGCTTGTAGCGTTCGCGCTCACGGCCGTGGTTGTCCATGACCGAGATTTCGCCCGAGCGTGACACCGCGACCTGATGGCCGTTGGTGTGATCGACGTGCTTAAGGTTGTTGAACTTGATTGAACCGGTGGTCTTGACGGTGACACTGTCGACCGCGGCCGCGCGCGACGCCGCACCACCGATGTGGAAGGTACGCATGGTGAGCTGGGTGCCCGGCTCGCCGATCGACTGTGCGGCGATGACACCCACGGCTTCACCGATGTTGACGGTGTGGCCACGTGCCAGATCACGACCGTAGCAGAGCGAACAGACACCGAAACCGGATTCGCAGGTGATGGTCGAACGCACCAGGATCGACTGCACGCTGGCGTCTTCGAGTTTTTTCACCCATTTCTCGTCGAGCAGGGTGTTGCGGGTGACGAAGGCATCCTCATCGTTGCCAGGGAGGAACACGTCCTCGGCCACGATGCGACCCAGCACGCGCTCGCTCAGCGGCTCGACCACGTCGCCGCCTTCAACGATCGGCGTCATAGTCAGGCCGTTCTTGGTACCGCAATCAACCGAGGTGATCACCACGTCCTGCGCCACGTCGACGAGGCGACGGGTCAGATAACCGGAGTTCGCGGTCTTGAGCGCCGTATCAGCGAGGCCCTTGCGCGCGCCGTGGGTCGAGATGAAGTACTGCAGAACGTCCAGGCCTTCGCGGAAGTTGGCCTTGATCGGCGTCTCGATGATCGAGCCGTCAGGCTTGGCCATCAGGCCGCGCATGCCCGCTAGCTGACGGATTTGCGCCGCGGAACCGCGCGCACCGGAGTCGGCCATGATGTAGATCGAGTTCATCGACTTCTGATCGACGAGCTTGCCCGTGGCGTCAGGCACCTTCTCGGTACCGATGCCTTCCATCATGGCTTTTGCAACCAGTTCGTTGGTACGCGACCAGATGTCCACGACCTTGTTGTAGCGCTCGCCCGCCGTGACGAGACCGCTCTGGTATTGCTCCTGGATTTCCAGCACCTCGGATTCGGCGACTTCCAGGATGCCCTTCTTGGCATCCGGAATCACCAGATCATCGATGCCGATCGAGACACCGGCGCGCGTGGCGTAGCGGAAGCCGGTGTACATCAGCTGGTCGGCGAAGATCACCGTTTCCTTCAGACCCAAATGACGGTAGCAGGAGTTGATCAGGCGGCTGATCGCTTTCTTGTTGAGCTCGGTGTTGACCAACGCGAACGGCATGCCGTCCGGCAGGATCTCGGCCAGCAACGCACGACCGACCGTAGTCTCGGTCAGGGTGAGCTTCTCGTGGCGCTGCTTGTCAGCGCCGATGTCGACCTCGCGGATGCGGACTTTGACCTTGGCGTGCAGCTCCACCGCACGGTTGTCGTAGGCGCGATGCACTTCCGACAGATTCGCGAACACCATGCCCTCGCCTTTCTTGCCGACCAGGCCGCGGGTCATGTAGTACAGGCCGAGCACAACGTCCTGGGTCGGGACGATGATCGGCTCCCCGTTGGCTGGCGAGAGGATGTTGTTGGACGACATCATCAACGCGCGCGCTTCGAGCTGGGCTTCCAGCGAGAGCGGCACGTGCACCGCCATCTGGTCGCCGTCGAAGTCGGCGTTGAACGCGGTACAGACCAGCGGATGCAATTGGATCGCCTTACCTTCCACCAGTACAGGTTCAAACGCCTGGATACCGAGGCGATGCAGGGTTGGGGCGCGGTTGAGCAGCACTGGATGTTCGCGGATCACTTCTTCGAGGATGTCCCAAACCTCGATCGATTCGCGTTCGACCAGCTTCTTCGCCGCCTTGATCGTGGTGGCGAGTCCGCGGCGCTGCAGCTTGGAGAAGATGAAGGGCTTGAACAGCTCCAGCGCCATCTTCTTCGGCAGGCCACATTCGTGCAGGCGCAGGGTCGGTCCGACCACGATGACCGAACGGCCCGAGTAGTCCACGCGCTTGCCGAGCAGGTTCTGGCGGAAGCGGCCCTCCTTTCCCTTGATCATGTCGGCCAGGGATTTCAGCGGGCGCTTGTTGGTGCCGGTAATGGCGCGACCGCGACGGCCGTTGTCCATCAGTGCATCGACCGATTCCTGCAACATGCGCTTCTCGTTACGCACGATGATGTCGGGCGCATTGAGTTCCAGCAAACGCTTCAGACGGTTGTTGCGGTTGATGACGCGACGATAGAGGTCATTCAAGTCGGACGTGGCGAAACGGCCGCCATCCAGCGGCACCAGCGGACGCAGATCCGGCGGCAACACGGGCAGCACGGTCAGCACCATGAACTCCGGGCGGTTGCCCGAATCGATGAAGGCCTCGACCAGCTTGATGCGCTTGGAGAGGCGCTTGAGCTTGGTCTCGCTCTTGGTGCCCTCCATTTCCTCTTTCAGCTTGATCAACTCGGCATTCAAGTCGATCGTCTTGAGCAGGTTGTAGACCGCCTCCGCGCCCATGCGAGCGTCGAATTCGTCGCCGTGGTCCTGCACCGCCTGCAGATACTGTTCTTCGGTCAGCAGCTGGCCCCGATCGAGCGGGGTCAGACCCGGATCAATGGTGACGTAGGCTTCGAAGTACAGGATGCGCTCGATGTCACGCAGGGTCATGTCCAGCATCAGGCCGATGCGCGACGGCAGCGACTTCAGGAACCAGATATGCGCCGTGGGCGTGGCGAGTTCGATATGCGCCATGCGCTCGCGACGCACCTTGGCGAGCGTCACTTCGGTACCACACTTCTCGCAAACGACTCCGCGGTGCTTCATGCGCTTGTACTTGCCGCACAGGCACTCGTAGTCCTTGATCGGACCGAAGATCGCCGCGCAGAACAAGCCGTCTCGCTCGGGCTTGAAAGTGCGGTAGTTGATGGTCTCTGGCTTCTTGACCTCGCCGTACGACCACGACCGGATCAGGTCTGGCGAGGCCAGACCGATCTTAATACCGTCGAAGTCCAGGGTCTGGCGCGTCTGGTTGAACAAATTCAGCAAATCTTTCATGGCAATGCTCCTTGGGCTTCGACGATCAACCGTTCTCTTCGAGCTCGATGTTGATCGCGAGCGAGCGGATTTCTTTCACCAACACGTTGAACGATTCCGGCATGCCGGCGGCCATCTCGTGGTCTCCGTCGACGATGTTCTTGTACATCTGGTTGCGGCCCTGCACGTC
>JBKJTK010000065.1:0-4607 GCA_046590875.1 Chiayiivirga sp. | reverse complement strand
CGCCTGCGCGAACTCGGCGCGGCGGGCCTGCGCGAACTTGACGGCAAGCCTGAAGACGTTGTCTTTGCGCTGCCCAAGGAACTGCGTGTCGTGCTGGTGAGCTGACGGTCGATCGCTTTGCGACCACGCCGGCTTTGTCGGCTGCGTCGGCGCTTTGCCCGGTCCACCCGTTCAACCCCGACCCGAATTGCACCTCATTTGTGCAAAATCGAGGACGATACAATTCTTTACGCGGATGTCATCGCCTGCGCGCTCTCCACGCAGCGGGAAAATGTTAAGTTGCGTGTAATACACGGATATCGCCCTCGCGAACTGAGTTCAGGCGGTTGGTGCTGAGCTACTTTTGCATGCGAGCGAATCCGGCTTCTGATCGGCGACGGGCTGATCACTTTGACTGCCTTCGGGGGGCTGTCGTGGACGACCAGACTGCACACCGGCGCGAAGCGTCGGAACGAACTCCATTGGATTTCTCCGGCGCGCCGGGCCTTGCTGCTTCCGCCGGAGCCGGCACCGACGTCCTATTCGACGGCGCGTTTGGTGCCGACTCGAGCGTCGGGGCCTGGAGTTCGTTTCGAAGCGGGATCTTGCGGCGTTTCCTGCGTCAGCAGAGCGTCCGCTGGTACACGGTGCTGGCGGTCACGGAGTTCCTGCTGCTGAATCTCGCGGCGTTGCTGTCAGTCCAGTTGCGCTTCATGAATGAGCCCGAAGGCCTTCAATTGGCGCTCGAAGCGGTACCGTTGCGAGCGCCACTCTTTGCATTTTGCATCATGCTGAGCCTGAGCGCGGTCGGGCTGTACCAGCGCCACTCGCGCGAGGGATTTTTCGGCACCCTGGCGCGGCTGATCGTCGCCTTTGTGGGTGGTGCCGTCGCATTGATGGTCTTGTACTACGTCCTGCCCGATGTCTATTCCGGGCGAGGCGTGCTGGGTCTCTCGCTCGGCCTGGGCTTCGGATTCACGGTCCTGTTCCGCGCCGGGTTCTTCCGCTTGATCAGTGGTGAATCGATGCGGCGACGGGTGCTAGTGCTGGGAGCCGGCCGCCGCGCGGGCACGATCCATCGTCGCATGCGGCGTCGAATCGACCATCATGCGATCAGCTTGCTGGGTTTCGTGCCGATGGAGGGTGAGGAACCGACCGTCCCCAAGGAACGCTTGCTACGTCTCGATGGCGCCTTGCTCGAATACGCGCGCAAACACCAGATCGACGAGATCGTGGTGGGTCCGGATGACCGTCGCCTGCAGTTGCCAATGGGGGAATTGCTGGCGTGCCGCATGGCAGGCATCGACGTCACCGAACTCCCGGTGTTCTTCGAGCGCGAAACTGGCAAGGTAAAGCTGGACCTGATCACGCCGTCCTGCCTGGTATTCAGCACCGGATTCAAGGCCAGCGAGGCGCGGCATTTTTCCAAGCGTTGCACCGACATGTTGGCGGCGGGACTGATCCTGGCCATCTTCTGGCCATTGATGTTGCTCACCGCGCTGGCCGTCTGGATCGAGTCGGGCTTTCGCGGCCCGATCCTGTATCGACAGGAACGGGTGGGGCAGGGCGGCGCAAGTTTCCAGTTGATCAAGTTCCGCAGCATGCGTACCGATGCGGAGCAAGATGGCGTGGCGCGCTGGGCCAAGCAGAACGATAACCGCGTGACGCGGGTCGGTCGCGTGATCCGGGCCACCCGCCTGGATGAGCTGCCGCAATTGTGGAATGTGTTCAGTGGCGAGATGAGCCTGGTGGGTCCGCGGCCGGAGCGACCACAGTTCGTGCAGCAACTGTCAAAACGCATTCCGTACTATGGTCTGCGTCATTGTGTGAAGCCGGGTCTGGCCGGCTGGGCGCAACTGCGTTACCCCTATGGCGCCTCGGAAGAGGATGCATTGGAGAAGCTGAAGTTCGACCTCTACTACGCCAAGCATCACGATCTGGCATTCGACCTGATGGTGCTGATCCAGACCGCCGAGATCGTGATGTTCCGGCGCGGGGCGCGCTAAACGACCGCATCACGATTTTGCGGGGTCGCGCGCGAGCAGGCTTGCCACCGCACGACGCAGCGCAAACGGCGCCAGCGCAAGGACCGATCGACGGGTGGCTGCATCATTGGCATGCCGCCACGCCTTGATCGAAAGCCGGAAGGCATCGTTCCAGCGCCGTCGCATCAGCATCCCGCGGGCATTGCGTTGATAGGTGACCGCTAGCGCGTGATCGCATACCGCGGGTTCGACCGCATCGGCGGCATCCGCGACCGCGCGTTCGATCACGCGCACGTAGTCGTCGTAAGTGCTGGACGAGGCCGACAGGCCATCATGCCCACGCATCGCGCGGACCAGCGTTTGGTCGACCACCCCGATGCGCCAGCGTCTGGCTACCCGCAAATGGAAGTCGATGTCTTCGGCCGTGCGAAGTGCGACATCGAAACCACCGATATCCTCGAAGACCTCGCGTCGCAGCAGGACCGAGGCCGGCGCCAGGGCCGGGTTCTGCAGGATCCAGCGCAGCACCCAGCCATCTTCCCGGATAACGCTTCGGCGCTGGAACACATCGATGTGCCGACCTGCGGCATCCACCCTTTCCACGTCGCACAACACCATGCCGAACTCCGGCCGCGCCTCCAGCCACGCAAACTGAATCGCGGTCTTGTCGGGCAACCATTCGTCGTCGCTGTCGAGCAGCGCGAAGTAGCGGCCTTGTGCAATCGACATGCCGTGATTGCGCGCCGCGGAAACGCCGGCATTGGCCTGCCACACGTAACGCACGCGATCGCCGAAGCGTGTGCGCAACGCGGCTTCGGTCCCGTCGGTCGAGCCGTCGTCTACCACAACGATCTCGTCCACTGCTTGCGTCTGCGCCAACACGGTGTCGATCGCGCGCGCGACCAGATCACGCCGATTGAACGTGGGTATAATTGCGGAAACTTCTACGACGCGCGTCATGCTGGCGGATCTCGCAAAAAAACTGCTCTATGGTAGCGGGGCACTGGGCTGGTACCACCGCGTGCGCAACGCGAACACGCTCACCGTGGCGATGTTCCATCGGATACTTCCCAGCGACGATCCGCGCTGGCTGAGTTGCGATCCAGACTACACGCTCTCGACCGAGCTTTTGGCTCGATCGCTTCAGTTCTTCAAGCGGCACTACCACGTCGTATCGCTGGCGCAGGTGCTCGCGCTGCGTCGCCGTGGGGAGCGTCTGCCCCCCCGCGCGTTGCTGATCAGTTTCGACGATGGCTGGTCCGACAACGCCGAGTACGCGTTGCCGCTGTTGCAGCGCGAAAACTTGCCAGCCGTGATGTTCGTGGTGTCCGACGCCGTCGGGACCCGTCAACCTTTCTACCAGGAGCGCATGGTTTCGGCCTGGCGACGCGGCACCTTGCAGGTGGCCGAGCTGACGGCCGCGTTGATGCAAGCGGAGGACGCGACGACCCAGCCCGGGGGTGAAGGCATCGAAGCCCTGCGTGCGGCGATCTCGCGCATCGAACGCTTGCCAGCGGCCGCGCGGGAGGCCTTGCTCGCGCCGCTGGCGCGCGCGCTCGACGACGGACAGCGACATATGGTGGACGTGGCCGAGCTTGTAAGGTTAAGGGCCGGAGGCGTGGCGCTGGGGTTGCATGGGAAGTCCCACGTCCACCTGACCCGCGCATGTGATCTTGATGCGGAACTCGGCGGCGCCCGCGATGCGTTGGCGACGCTGCTCGACGACGCTTCCGGGCGCGCCGAATCGATGTCGTTTCCGCATGGTGCCCACGATCGCGCCATCGCGCAGCGCGCGCACGACGCCGGTTACGAACTGGTATTCACCAGCGTGCCGGTGCTCAACCCCGTGGGCGCCGATGTGGGGTGGCTGCTGGGCCGCACCGGTTTGGACCATGACGCGATCGTCGATGCCCGCGGACGCTTTCGCCCGGATCGAGTGGCGTTGAGCCTGTTTCGGCGCGCGCACCAGCGCTTGATCTGAGGCCGCGACCGGACGCCGTGCCGCCACCCGCGTGGCGACGCGCGCGCTTACTCGTCTTCGTCGGCCGAGGTCAGATGCAGATCGAAGTCGGGGACGTCCGCTGTGCTCCAGGCGCCGAACACCGGTCGTCGCCCGCGTTCGACAAAACCGCGAGCGCGCCAGCTCGCGAGCCTTGAATCTGCGCCTGCAATCTCTACGGAAATCGCCAACGCGCCCGCCTTGCGCGCGGCGCGAAGCAAGGCATCGATGTACTGGATGCCGACGCCGCCGGCGGCATCGAGCGTCCAGAAATCGCGCACGTGCAGGGCGCCATTGTCGTCCTGCAACGCGAACCATCCTGCGAGATCGTCGCTGCCCGGGGCCGACAACAGTAGATAGCGCGTTCTGCCCAAGGGCGCGGCGTCGAAGCGCCAACGCAAGTGTGCGCAATCGCGCACCGCCATCAACTGCTCCCCTTGGGATGCGTTCTGCCACAACGCATCCATGCGCGGATCGACATGATCGCTCCACCGCCCTTGCAGCCGCGGGCCACCGCGCGCTCGCCACGCATCGCGCGCGCGGATGCACGCGTCCAGTACCGGACCCAACACCGCCGCCAGTGGCGCCGGCAGGCGTCGCGCCACGTAGTTGGCGTGTCGCAACACCCGCGCGTGGCGCACGAT
>JBKJTK010000443.1:0-2949 GCA_046590875.1 Chiayiivirga sp. | reverse complement strand
TGGCAACACGTCGGCGGCGTCCGTGCCCCTGGCGCTGGATGAAGCCGTGCGTTCGGGTCGGGTCAAGCGCGGCGAATTGCTGTTGCTCGAAGCCTTTGGTGGCGGCTTCACCTGGGGCTCGGCGCTGATCCGCTACTAGCAGCATCGATCCGCATACGCCGCAGTACAGACGCTCGCGCGCCGCAGCCCGTATCATCCGCGACCAAACTTCTCAGGACCCGAGCGTGCAACCTTCGCTTGCTTTCGTGTTTCCCGGTCAAGGTTCGCAGTCGCTCGGCATGCTGGGCGAGCTTGCGGCGGCGCATCCGGAAGTGCGCGCGAGCTTCGACGAAGCCTCGGCTGGAGCCGGCGTCGATCTGTGGACACTCGCGCAGGACGGACCGGAATCGCAGCTCAACCAGACTGAGTTCACCCAGCCCGCATTGCTCGCGGCCGGTGTTGCCGTGTGGCGGGCATGGACCGCGCGCGGTGGCGCTCAACCGGCGCAGTTTGCCGGTCACAGCCTTGGCGAGTACGTGGCTTTGGTAGCGGCCGGCGCGCTTTCATTGACCGACGGCGCGCGTCTGGTGCGCGAACGCGGTCGGTTGATGCAGGCCGGCGCGCCCGCCGGTAGCGGCGCGATGGCGGCGGTGCTCGGTGCCGACGACGCCTTGGTCGAAGACGTGTGCGTGCAGGTTTCCAACGCCACCGTCGTCGTGCCCGCGAACTACAATTCGCCGGGTCAGATCGTGATCGGCGGACACGCCGACGCGGTGGATCGCGCGCTGGCCGAACTTGCTCTACGTGGTGTGCGCAAGACGGTCAAACTCGCGGTCAGCGTGCCCTCGCACACGCCTCTGATGCGCGAAGCCGCGACCCGTTTGAGTGAATTCATGACGACGCTCTCTTGGCAGCTACCGGATCGTCCGGTGATCCAGAATGCTGACGCCGTCGCTCACGACAGCGCAGAAAAAATCCGCGACGCCCTAGTCCGCCAACTTTACCTGCCGGTACGCTGGACCGAATGCGTGCAAGCGCTGACCACGAACGGCACGACGCGAGTAAATGAATGCGGTCCGGGAAAAGTGCTGACCGGCTTGATCAAGCGCATCGACAAGTCGCTGGATGCGCGCTCGCTCGCCACGCCTGCTGACTTCGATGCCGCGCTGGCGGGTTGAGAAGCAACGGCATTCGACACGGATTACGCCGATTGAGACACGGATAAAGCTGTGCCTGGAATCGTCCAGTGAAACCGACCTGTTTCGCTGTTCGCTTGACCCTTAATCTCTCTTGATCCTTATCCGTGTAATCCGTGTCAAATAGCTCCTTGAGGAAAACGTCATGACCCAATCTCTGCAAGGCGCTGCACTCGAAGGACAAATCGCCTTGGTCACCGGCGCTAGCCGCGGCATCGGCGCCGCGATTGCAGATGAACTCGCGGCACAGGGCGCCAAGGTCATCGGCACGGCGACCACCGAATCCGGCGCCGTCGCAATCGGCGCGCGTCTCACGGCGCAGGGTGGGGTAGGTCGCGTGCTGAACGTCACCGAGGGCGCTGCGGTCGAGGCGTTGATCGAGTCGATCGCGTCGGAATTCGGCCCCGTTTCGATCCTGGTCAACAATGCCGGCATCACTCGCGATCAATTGTTGATGCGGATGAAGGAAGAGGACTGGAACGCGATCCTGGATACGAACCTGAGCTCGGTCTTCCGCACCTCGAAAGCCGTGCTTCGCGGCATGATGAAGGCCCGCCGAGGCCGCATCATCTCGATCGCTTCGGTGATCGGCCTGACCGGCAATGCGGGTCAGGCCAACTATGCCGCCGCCAAGGCCGGCATCATCGCGTTCTCAAAATCTCTGGCGCGCGAGATCGGCAGCCGTGGCATCACCGTCAACGTGGTTGCACCGGGATTCATCGACACCGACATGACCCGAAGCCTCGCCGAGCAACAGAAAAGCGCGATGCTGGGCCAGATCGCACTCGGTCGCTTCGGCGAGCCGGCCGACATCGCACGCGCCGTGGCCTTCCTGGCGTCCCCGGCGGCGGCCTACATCACCGGCGAGACCCTGCACGTCAACGGCGGGATGTACATGGCGTAAGGCGACGCGCCTCAGCGTAAACTCTTGTTTTACTGGACCGGAAGCGGCGTCTCGTCACTACGCTAGTGTGCTGTGCCGGTTGTCTACTACAATGCGCGGGCTTTTTCCCCGGGAGGTTTTGAAACCAATGAGCACCATCGAAGAACGCGTCAAGAAGATCGTCATCGAACAGTTGGGCGTCAAGGAAGACGAAGTCACCACGAACGCCTCTTTCGTGGACGACTTGGGCGCGGACTCGCTCGATACGGTCGAACTCGTGATGGCGCTCGAAGAAGAATTCGAGTGCGAGATCCCGGATGAGGAAGCCGAGAAGATCACCAGCGTCCAGCAGGCGATCGACTACATCAAGTCCCACGTCAAGAGTTGACCGCCGGCTTCGGCCGGTTGACTCATTCGTAAAGCCGGGCCGCATTTGCGGCTCCATGCTGTTGAGAAGCCGGGGCCGCATTTGCGGCCTCGTGCGTTTTTGCCTTACGTCCGCCAGCGTATGTTTGCGGCGGGTTTGCAGGAGTCGAACATGTCCCAGCGTCGCGTCGTCATCACCGGTCTTGGCATCGTTTCGCCCGTTGGCAACGACATACCGAGCGCCTGGGACGCCATTGTCAACGGCCGCTCCGGCATCGGTCCGATCACCAGTTTCGATGCCACCGGCTTCGCAACCACGATCGGCGGCGAAGTGCGCAACTTCGACCCGACGGCGTTCATCCCGCCCAAGGACGCGAAGAAAATGGACGAGTTCATCCACTACGGCGTCGCCGCGTCGTTCATGGCCCTCGACGATTCCGGGCTGGAAATCACCGAGGCCAATGCCGAACGCGTCGGTGTGATCGTGGGCTCGGGCATCGGCGGGATCCTTGGGAGCGAGGAAAC
>JBKJTK010000108.1:0-3626 GCA_046590875.1 Chiayiivirga sp. | reverse complement strand
GGTCGGCGCCAGCGCGCGCTCCAGGCAATCGTCGTAATTCGTGGTGAGAATATTGGCGACGTTGAGCGCGGTCAGGCGACGGTGAATGTCGTTGGGGCGCAGCGCCTCCATGCGTTTGGCGACCAGACGCAGGAAGGTGGCTTCCTTTGCCTTGGGGGTGCGCGCCAGGAAAGCGTTGCGGATCTCCTCGAAGTGCAGCGGAAACGGCTTGGTCTCGTGGCCACTGGTCGCCATGCCGGCGGTGGCGCGCAACTCGCCCATCAGTTGCGACCACGACACGCCTTGCGGCGACACCCGGTTCGGACCATTTCCCACCAGCAGGATCGGACTCGTCGTCATGGCTGCTCAAGCGCCCCACGCTGCACGGATGGCAGCCACTAGAATGCCATCATGTCGTTGCCTCCCGTTCCCGCTCCCGATCTGGATACCCTCGCCACGCCGCTCGCCTGGCTGGATGCCCGCGCCAACGTGGTGGGCTGCAACGCCGCGTTCGCGCGCTGGCTCGGGGTGAGCGCGCGGCGGGTGCTCGGTGCGGCGTTCGATGACTTTGACGGCGAATCCGGCCGCGTGCGCGATCTGCTCGCACGCCTCGACGATGGCGTGGACGAACCCTTGCGCGCGCGCCGCGTGCGCCTGCGACTGCCGGGCGGGAACGAACAGTTCGCCGATCTGTGGCTCATGCGCCTGGGCGACGGCGTGCTGGTGGAACTGCATCCGACGGATGAATTCCCCGGCGAAGATCCTGCCTCCGCCTTGCCGAGCGCGCTGCACGCGGCGCTGAAGGGCCTCGCGCACGAGGTCAAGAATCCGCTCGCCGGCCTCAAGGGTGCGGCGCAGTTGCTGGCGCGGCGCAGCGCGCATGATGCCGATGCGCAGCGCTACATCGAGGTGATCCAGCACGAGTGCGATCGGCTCGCGGCGCTGGTCGATCGCCTGCTCGATCCGGCACCGCCACAGTCACTCGCGCCCACGAATGTCCATGCCGCGCTGGAGCGCGTGCGTTTATTGGCCGAGGCCGAGGCCGGTTGGTCGGTACGCCTGTTGCGCGATTACGATCCGAGCCTGCCGGAGTTCCAGGCCGACATCGACCGCCTCACCCAGGCCTTGTGGAATCTGGTGCGGAATGCGATCGAGTCCGGCGCCAGCGAGGTCCGCTTGCGCTCGCGTGCCGAGCACAACGGATTGATTGGTGAGAAGCCGTTCCGCTTGGCCCTGCGAATCGAGATCGAAGACAACGGCCGCGGCGTCCCGGACACGCTGGCCGAGCGCATCTTCCTGCCGCTGGTGTCGGGTCGCGCCGAGGGCAGCGGGCTGGGCCTGACCCTGGCGCAACAGGTCGTGCGTGAGCACGGCGGTTCGCTCGCCTATCGCTCGCGGCCGGGCCACACGGTGTTCACCTTGTTGTTGCCGGTCGAGTGATTTTTCGGCCACGTGCTGAAGTGCCAGTCCGCGTTCAAATGCGGACACGTTCGGGCGTCGCTGTCAGGGAAACGCTGTCAGGGCGTGACATCCAGGGTCGCCAGGTCCGCGTTCGACAGCAGGGCGGGCGACACGCCGAGCGCATCCGCCTGGGCGATCGTCGCCGCCGCGGCTTCGGCGCGCCCCTGGGACTGTTCGCAGCGCGCGCGCAGCGCGAGCAGAGAGGCCAGGCCTGCGCGCGCCTCGGGAAACGCGTCGGTCTGACGTTTGATCGCACGCTGCGCTTCCATCGCCGCATCGTCGGCGCGCCCGCTCGCCAGCAATGCATTGACGCGAAGCACGCGACACTGGATGTCGCTTCGCGCCTCCGGTAGGTCGAGGGACAGCGCCATCGAGAGCGCGCGATCGGCGCTGGACAGCGCGCCGCGCGCATCAGAACGAGCCAGGAGGATCTGTCCGCCGACACACAGGCCGTCGACAATGTCCGCCGTCTCGCGCCCGAAATGCTCCGGCAACTCCGTCATCGCCTGTGATTGCAGGGTGGCGGCCTCGTCGACCCGGCCCATCGTCAGCAGCGTCGCGCCCAGGTCGAGGCGAAGGCGGGCAAGTTCGTGTTCGTAACCGGACTCTTTCGCATGACGCGACAGCGTCGCGTACGCCGTGCGAAGGGCGGCTTCGGCGGCAGGTCTATCCTGCCGCGCGTTGTGCAGTCGACCGTAGGCATTCAGGGTCATCGCGTTGCGCACGTTGTCCGGGGAGTTCATCTCGCGATCGATCTCGCGCGCTTCGTCGAGCGCGATCTGGGCTTCATCGAAGCGTTCGGCGTCTACGAGGAAATGCGCGTAGGCGACCAATCCCTGCGACAGACGGTGGAACATGCCCGGTCGGATGCTGCGCATCAGCGCGAGGGCTTCGCGAAACAGCGGCTCTACCTCCGCGCGGGCGCCGAGATGCTGTTTCGACGCAGCCAGGTGGAGCAGGCTTCGCGCGAACTGTTCGTCGAGAGGGAGCTTCAGGCGGCGCCATCGTGCGATCGCTTCTTCGAGGATCGCCGCACCTTCGCGGTACTGCCGCAGGCTCGAGCATAGCTGCCCGAGATAGGTCGCCGTCTGAAGGGCGTCAATGGAGTCAGCGCCGAAAACACGCTGGGCCTTGGCGAGCGCTTGCATCGCCGTCGCCGCCGCCCGGTCCCGATCGCCCGCATACGCGCGCGTGGCTCCGTACAGCATCAGGGCGGACACCGACCCCTCCGAGTCGACCGCCGCGATTTGCGGCAAAAGGTGCTGCATCAGGCGATCTGCTTCACGACTTCTATTCGTGCTGTGCAGGATGTTGCCCTTGGTGACCATGGCCGCGATCCACTGCGGGGACGTCGTGGGAACGCCGAGCGAGCGCGCGCGCGCGATCGCGTCGTCGGTCAGGTTCTCGGCCGTGTCGTTGTCGCCATTGGTACGGGCAATCTCGCCGAGCGTATGCAGCAGCTGGACACGCACATGCGGATCGAGGTCAGGTGCGTCGCGGGCGTTCTTCGCGGCCTCGATGACCAGGGTTTCGGGGGTCGGACGCTGGTCCTTGGGCAGGTCCGCGCTGGCGGTCTGCAGCAGGTCGACGACGAAGCCCAGCGTGCTGTTCGCGCGCGCTGATTCGTTGCGCGCGATCCGCGCCTGCTCGCCCGCGATCCGGGCTTGCCACAACGCCACGCCGAATGCGGCGAGGATCGCAATGAGGAATGCCACCGTGCTGGCCACAGCGCCCTTGTGGCGAAGCACGAACTTGCGTGCGTGGTACCAGCCCGACGCCGCATGGGCCGACACTGGTTGCCCAGCAAGCAGACGCTCGATGTCGTCGGCAAACAAGCCGGCCGATGCGTAACGACGGGCCGGGTCGGCGTCGAGTGCCTTCAGCACGATCGCGTCGAGATCGCCGCGAACCTGATGTCGCATGATCGGCGTGACATTGCCTTTCTGGTTCGGCGCGGCTGTGGCGTGCCCGCTGATCCAACTCGACGGGGTGCGACCGCTGCCATCGTTCACGCGCTCACCGGTGATGAGTTCGCCGAGCATCACGCCGAGCGCATAGACATCGGTGGCCGTGGTGATCGGGCTGCCGTCCCGTTGCTCGGGCGCCGCATAGGCTGGCGTGAACGCGGGCATCTGGGTGACTACGCCGTCCTCGTCTTCGTCGAGCAGCTTGGCGATGCCGAAATC
>JBKJTK010000424.1:0-2778 GCA_046590875.1 Chiayiivirga sp. | reverse complement strand
CTCGAAGGCCTGATGATCGGCGTCTTCTGCGCCATGGACGCAATCCTGTTCTACGTGTTCTTCGAGGGCATGTTGATTCCGATGTTCATCATCATCGGCGTCTGGGGCGGCCCGCGGCGCGTGTACGCGTCGATCAAGTTCTTCCTCTTCACCTTCCTCGGCTCGGTCTTCATGCTGCTGGGGTTGATTTACCTGTATCTGAAAGGCGGCAGCTTCCAGCTCGCGGATCTGTATGCATTGCCACTCACCGGCACCGAACAGATGTGGCTGTTCTTCGCCTTCCTGCTCGCATTCGCGGTCAAGGTGCCGATGTTCCCGGTGCACACCTGGTTGCCGGACGCACATGTCGAGGCGCCGACCGGCGGCTCGGTGATCCTGGCGGCGATCATGTTGAAGATCGGCGGTTATGGCTTCCTGCGCTTCTCGTTGCCGATCGTTCCCGACGCGGGGCACGAGTGGGCCTGGCTGGTGATCGCTTTGAGCCTTATCGGCGTGGTCTATGTCGGTCTGGTCGCGCTGGCGCAAGAGGACATGAAAAAGCTGATCGCGTACTCGTCCGTGTCGCACATGGGCTTCGTGACGCTCGGCACCTTCATCGCCTTCGCGCTGGTACGCGAGGACGGCAACACCGATGCCGCCGAGCTCGGCCTGCAGGGCGCGATGGTGCAGATGATTTCGCACGGCTTCATCTCGGGCGCGATGTTCTCCTGCGTCGGCGTCGTCTACGACCGCATGCACAGCCGCATGATCAAGGACTACGGCGGCGTGGTGAACACGATGCCTTGGTTCGCCGCGTTCTTTGTGCTGTTCGCGATGGCGAATGCGGGCTTGCCGGGTACTTCGGGCTTCGTCGGCGAGTTCATGGTAATTCTGGCTGCGTTCCAGCAGAACCCGCTGGTCGCTGCGATCGCGGCGCTGACCCTCATCATCGGCGCGGCCTACACCCTGTGGATGGTGAAGCGCGTGATCTTCGGTGCGATCGCAAACGACAACGTCAAGGCCCTGAAGGACATCGGCGGCCGTGAAGCGCTGGTGCTGGGCACGTTCGCAGTAGGCGTGCTCGCGATCGGTATCTACCCCAAGCCGCTGACCGACCTGATGGATGCTTCCATCGCCCAGCTCGCGGCGCAACTTGCCGCGTCAAAGCTGTAGGACTCGACAAAAAATGATCGTTGCCTCCGATTTCCATTTGCTGCTGCCCGAGATCTTCCTGCTCGGCGCGACTTGCGTGCTGCTGCTGATCGATCTGTATCTGAGCGACGCGCGCCGTGGGCTGGTGCATTTCCTCTCCCTGTTGACCCTGGCGGCGACCGGCTTGTTGACCTTTCGCGTCGATGCGTCGGGCGTCGCAGCCGAAGGCGCGGCCTTCGGCGGGATGTTCCTGCGCGATGGCGTCGGCGATGTGCTCAAGCTTTTCATCTACGCCGTCAGCGGGGCGGCCTTCGTCTACGCCAAGCCCTATCTGATCGATCGCGGATTGTTCAAGGGCGAGTTCTACATCCTTTGCCTGTTCGCCGTGCTCGGCATGATGATCCTGGTGTCGGCCGGGAATCTGGTCACGGTCTATCTCGGACTCGAGTTGCTGGCGTTGTCGTCCTACGCGCTGGTCGCCTTGCATCGTGACAATCGCCTGGCAACCGAGGCGGCAATGAAGTACTTCGTACTCGGTGCCCTGGCGTCGGGCATGTTGCTGTATGGCATGTCGATGTTGTACGGCGCCACCGGCACGCTGGATCTCGCGCAGATTTATCCGCAGGCCGCGGCGCACGGCGAAAACCGCACGCTGTTGCTGTTCGGTTTGGTGTTCCTCGTAGTCGGCATCGCGTTCAAGTTCGGCGCGGCGCCCTTCCACATGTGGCTGCCAGACGTCTATCAAGGCGCGCCGACCGCGGTCACGCTGTTCATCGGATCGGCCCCCAAGCTGGCCGCGTTCGGCATGGCCTATCGCCTGCTGGAGGGCGGCACCGGCGCGCTCGACGCCCACTGGCGCGAAATGCTGGCGTGGCTTGCCGTGGCGTCGCTGGCTATCGGCAACATCGTCGCGATCGCGCAGACCAACCTCAAGCGCATGTTGGCGTACTCCACGATCTCGCATGTCGGTTTCCTGTTCATGGCGCTCGCCAACGCCACGCCCGCTGGCTATGCCGCGGCGATGCTCTACGCGATCTGCTACTCGATGATGTCGGCGGGTGCTTTCGCCTGCATCATCCTGCTCTCGCGCAAGGACTTCGAGGCAGAAAACATTGCCGATTTTGCCGGCCTGTTCCGTACCCATCCCTGGTTTGCGGCGATGGTGCTGCTGCTGATGGCCTCGCTCGCCGGGTTTCCGCCGCTGTTCGGATTCTGGGCCAAGCTCGCGGTGATCCAGGCCGCGATCGATGGCGGCATGTTGTGGCTGGCGATCGTCGGCATGGTGTTCGCAGTGATCGGCGCTTATTACTATCTACGCGTGATCAAGGTGATGTTCTTTGATGAACCGAGCAACGATGGCCGCACCCGGCCGGTCGCCGACGCCCAGCTACGCTGGCTGCTCAGCGCCAATGCGTTGCTGATGCTGGTGCTGGGCATTTTCTGGAGTCCGCTGCTCGACTTGTGCATGCGCGCGTTCGGCGCGTGAGGTCAGCGCGCATTCACGGCGAAGTGAATCCGGGCTTGCTTCGCGTACTGGCTTGCCGCTAGAATCCGCGTCTCACTGCTGCGGGGTGGAGCAGTCTGGCAGCTCGTCGGGCTCATAACCCGAAGGTCGCAGGTTCAAATCCTGCCCCCGCTACCAGTTTC
>JBKJTK010000183.1:0-4450 GCA_046590875.1 Chiayiivirga sp. | reverse complement strand
CGCTGCGCTCACAGTCGCGGGGATGACGAGGCTTAAGGTAGTGCCATTGGGGTCAGTGTCGACTTTTCTACTCACGAAAGTGCACTCTGACCCGGGTTTCGGTCCTGGATTTATCCCATCGTGTGGACGCCATACTTTTTCGCCGAAGCCGTGGTGCGTGCGTGGCGTCAGCCGGCCCCGGTGCGCGTGCGCGCCTGAAGCATCGGTTCGGTTGCAGAGCGTGTAGAGCGGCGGCTCTGGTCTAGCAGTGATGCAGCACATGCAACTCTATTGGACCCTCTTTGTTCCTTTCGTTTCCGTCCGACCCCTCGCTTGCCCTGACGCCTCGCTTGCCCTCAAACAGGATCAAGAGCACCCCTCTCCCCAGCCCCGCTCCGCGCCACGGCCAGTTGGCTTGCGCCCACTGCGTTCGTCGGGGCAGGGCAGGCTTCGCCTTTTTCCGCCTCACCCCACAAGAGGAAAGGGAATTCCGAATCCTCTCACCGCAGTGGTCAACCGATTCGTCCGCCGTGCGTTGCGGTCATTACGAACCGGCCCTCAAGGGAACCACATGTCGTACGTTCGCTCGATTTGGCTTCTGACGTGTTTGGTGATGGGGCTGATTGCGCCAGCGCACGCACAGCAGCTTCCGACCCTGCGTGAGGCGTTCGGACCCAGCACCCCCGGTGCCGGTGCCGTGGCGCGCGGCAACGGCCTGTTTCGCATCGACGTGCCGCTGGATCGCTATCCCGAGGCACTCTGCGCCGACGGTACCGGCGCCGTGTTCTACGTGCGCCGCGCCAGCAGCCTCGAACATCGCGACGACTGGATTGTGTACTTGCAAGGCGGCGGCTCTTGCGACAGCGGCGAAGATTGCCACGCGCGCTGGCTCGGGCAGGACGGCAATTTTGGCGCCAACAAACTGTCGAGCCACTATGCCCCTGCCGGCGGCATCAACGGCGGCGGCATCGAGAGCAGCGATCCGCGCAATCCGTTCCGCGCCTGGAATCATGTCTTCGTCTATTACTGCAGCTCCGATGGTTGGAGCGGGCAGGCCGCCAATGTCGCCACGACAGCGGTGCATGAAGGAACCGCCGTCGACTATCGCATCAACTTCCTCGGTGGCCGCATCGTGGACGCGGTGTACGATCTGCTGCGCGGCGGCAACGGCCCCTTGAGTTACGTCGACGCCAACGGGACACGCAGCGCATTGCGCGACATCGATGCGGCGCGCCGTGTGCTGTTTGCCGGCTCGTCGGCGGGTGGCGGTGGCGTGCGCACCAATGCCGACCGGATCGGCGAACTGTTGCGGCATAACAATGCCTACTGCGGCGCGGCTAGCTGTCCGCTGGTCTACGCCGCGGTGATCGATACCTCCTACAGCCTGAGTCACGAACGTCTGGACCACCGCGATTCGCGCGCCTGCGGTGCCGACCTGATCGGGTCCTGTACCTATGAACTCAGCATGCGGCCACGCTGGTTCGACGTGTTGCTCGGCCTGCGCCAAGGTCTTGCCGACGCATCTTGCGTCGCCTTCCACGTACCGCGCGGCGATGAGTGGCGCTGCGCCGACGGCGACCATGTGCTCGAGCACCATCTACTCACCCCATTCTTCGTGCGCGTCGATCTGCAAGACAAACTGGCGATGGGCAACGCGCTGGAGACCGGCTTTGCCTACCAGGGCGTGCCGCTCGACCGGGCGCTGTACGGTGCGCTGGAAGAGATCCAGCTGCTCGAGCTGTCGACGTTGGCCGAGCGCTCCGAAGAATTACGGCAGCCGTCGCCGCTAGAGCCGCCCGGTGTATTCGGGCCACAATGCGGCGATCACGAGACGCTACGCACCGACGCGCCAACCTTCGGGCGTGGCATCGCAGCCGCCGACGGCCAGATTTACACCACGCTGGGTGTACTGGCCAATTGGCTGAGCGGCGCGAGCCCGACTGCCGTCATCGAGAGCTTCGATCCGGACCGCCCGCCCGCAACCTGCAAAGGGCTCGGGTCGTAACTCGAAACGACCGCTTGGCGAGGCGCCTGGCGAAGGTGACGAAATGCTGACTTCTTCCCCGAACTGGCTCTCGCTCCTCAGCCGCTTGGGGGTACGAAGCTAGACGTGACCCTCTCCCTTGCGCTGGAGCATTCAAAGGCCTGCGACATCCTGCATGCCGCCATTGAGCAACGGCGGCAGCCCACTCAGACCTTTCCTAGAATCATTTCCGCGCTATGAGCTTTCCAATGCGCCGGTGCTCGTCAATAACGCCCTGTGGCAGATTGCGCGTTCCTTTCTGCCGTGGATCATCCAATCCACCGGGCCACAGATATCCGATGATTCCGATGACCTCGGGATCCGACACGGCCAGGTCGTAGTAGCTGGTTGCCACGGCTGCCATATCGGACTCGGAATACCCGGCGTCCGAGTAGAAGGGCAACCATTGCGCATCCATGACCAGCACGATCTTCTGCGATTCTCGCGAGCGTTTCGACTTCATCACCGCGAGCAGCTTTCTGAACGCTGGATCTGAATCCGGCGCTGGAATGGCGTACTGATCGAAACCGATCCAGTCGATGGATGCCGGCACTTGCAGGGCGACAATCCCACCCGGTGCCTCGATGATCGCGGATGGGACTGACGGGAAGGACGTTTCAATAGTGTCTGACGCCGCCTTGAGCTCCGCAGAAGAAATGCCATTCCATACAGGCTCGTCTGCAACGTAGAACGCCGCCAGCATCGAGCTGCGCTGAAGGAGATTGTTGGTTCTTACAAAACTGTCCCACCGCGCCTGGTACTGAGGATGAAGGTCGAAGTTCATCCCGCTACCTTGAGTGGTATCAGGAGTTCCAACATAGAAAATTGCTTGCACCGACAACAGGGCCTTCACCCCGCTCTCCGCCATCAACTCAAGTCGGTCTGCGATGCGTTCGTCGGGATCGAACACGCACATCTGCGCGATGTTGGTGAACGACGCCACTTCGGCGACGTAGTTTGTTTGCGCCTTGTTGTCCTGTGGATCATCGAACCCGCAGTCGACCAGCGCGTACCCGAAGTATCTTAGTGTGGGCTGCATCGGGACGGCGTTGCCCGCACAGCCTGAGCATGCGATCCCGCAAGCGGCCACTCCTGCTGCCAATAGCGCGGCAAGCCCCGGCACGCTCCAAAGGATGGCTCGTTTGGTGGCTCGTTTTCTCATCGCTGAAACACGCAGGCTCATTGCTCGCCAAGGGTTCGAATCATTTCGCGGGAGCGAGAGTCAGTTCTAGCACGACTGCGGTAATTGCAACGACGTGTTGTCGATCGAAATTGTCTTCGGTACCAATTGTCGTTCCACTTCTGTTCCTTTCGTTTCCGTCCTTCACAACGGAGCCAGGTACGAACCGTCGCCGCGGTCGAGCCAGGGCACCAGGCTGGTCGGTCGCTTCGCGAACGCCGACTGGTGGACGCGCCACGCATTGAACGCGGCGACGCCGTAGAACGCGAGGCCAATGCTCAGCGGCATGAAAGGGTGAAACAGTGCGCCGATGCCTTCCTCACTCAGCCACGCAAGGCATATCGCGCACGGGATCGCGACGGCGCCGATGCAGATTCCCACCCACAGCCGATCGAAGGTCAGCGTCCTGCGACGGATCTTTTCTTCCTTCGCGGCGCCCGGCAGCGTCCACAGCTCGCGAATGCGTTCGAAGTACGACCAGGCAATCGGCAGGAAAATCCATATTCCGGCCTCGAACGCGATCTTCAGCACCTCGATCAGGCCGGGATGCATCAACAGTACGCCGACGACGATGATCACCACCAGCCACCACGGCGGACGCCAGTCCACGCGCGAAGCAATGTCCACCAGCGTGCAGAAAAACATCAGCGACGCACCCTCGGCGACCAGCATGACGTAGATCATCTGCGGGTCGGGCGTCAGCAGGCCGCCGGGATTGGTGACCAGCAATAGCAGCGACAGACACGCCGAAATTTCCGGAAGCAACTTGCCGAGCATGGCCGAACTTTGGTTCCACTTCGCGTCATCTGCCCGGGAGCCCGTCATCGATCGAGCGCTCCCCATGACATGGGTAGTCCGGCAGGCAATGAGTTCGATCGGAATCTTCCCTGACGCGTCTCGGGAAGTCACGCTTGCCCGAGAAGAGCGTGGCCAGAGCACGTTACCGGACTTTGGAAGTCGCTCCAACGCTCTTCCTGGTCGAGCAGCAGGCAGGGCGCGTGACGTGCACGCGCCCGCGACCCCGTCCGACGGTACCCTTGCGCGAGGTCAGATCTAGCATTGATGCATTCATTGTCCCGTTGCTAGACCTGCCCCGCAAACGAATCACACCGATACCCTTCTTCGGGAGAAGGAAAGAGCAAAAGCCTCACTCGCCCTCAAACCCGTTGCGGAATCCGCCAGCGAACGTATCCACACTCTCGTAAGGCATCGCAGCGACCGTCTCGCTCGCCTCCGAGGACAAACCCCGCGCGCTGTAGCTCACCACT
>JBKJTK010000135.1:0-5482 GCA_046590875.1 Chiayiivirga sp. | reverse complement strand
TGGAAGCAACTGCCGCTGCCGATACCGCTGATGATCGGCCATGCACTGGCGGCGGTGGTGGCCCTGGCGCTGCTGTTGGCAAGCATCTACGGCGGACGGGGGTAACTCGTAGGTCAGGCGACCCTGGTGTTTTGCGCTGACGCCAACATGGCGTCAGCGCCGAATGAAGTTGAGCAGATCCTGGGTCAGCCGGTCCTTGTGGGTGGCAAACAGCCCATGCGGCGCACCGTCGTATTCGATCAGCGTGCATTCGGCAATTCCCTTGGCAGCGATCCGCGCGGAGGCGGCAATCGGCACCGTCTTGTCCTCGGTTCCGTGGATGATCAAGGTCGGCACTTTGAAAGTGGGAAGATCGCCGCGAAAGTCGGTGCTCGAGAACGATTTCAAGCAGGCGAGCGTGGCTTTGAGGCTTGCTTGCATCGCCACGCCACGCGCCCACTGCAGCAATTCATCGCTGACGGGACGTGAGCTCTCATCCACTCCAAAGAATTTATCGAAAAAACCCGAGAAGAACTTCGCACGATCGTCGTTGAGAGCCTCGGCCGTCTTGTCGAACACGGCTTGCTCGGTTCCGGCGGGATTGTCCGAGGTCTTCAACCGGTAGGGCAAAATGGACCCAACGAGCGCCGCCTTGGCCACCGCTTTGCCGCTGTGGCGGGACATATACCGCGCGACCTCTCCACCACCCATCGAGAATCCCACCAGCACCGCGTCGCGGGCGTCGGTTTGCTCCATCACAGCCGCCAGGTCGTCGGCCAGGGTGTCGTAGTCGTACCCGCTCCAGGGTTGCGATGAGCGGCCAAAGCCACGTCGATCGTAGGCAATGGCCCGATAGCCCGCGTCGGCAATCGCCATCGCCTGATCGTCCCAGCTATCGGCCGAGAGCGGCCAACCGTGCATCAGGATGACCGGCGTGCCGGTGCCCCAGTCTTTGACGTAGAGCTTGGTGTTGTCGGCAGTCGTGACGTAATTCATGGCGTGTCCGTCCGTTCCAGGAAAATCGTAATGCCAGCATGGACGTCGTAGACCGGAGTCTCTGTTCGGTGGCGCACGGTCGCTGCCCTGCACCGCCTCGCGCAATGTGCGAGTTCGAACATAGACGGAGCAACAAGCGCGCTATTCTTGGCGACGCCGGGACGTCGCTATAAGCCAGCGACTCGCTCGCTGCCTGGCGAAGCATGGTTGTCTGCCTAGCCCTCCCAGGATTCTGGATGCGCCAGTTGCGTAAAGTCTCCAAAATATTGTTACGCCTCTACCGGCAAGGCTTGCGTTGGGGACGGACGGCGACCACAAAGACGCTGGATGCCGACATCCCGCTGCGCTTGCAATTGCTCAGCGCCGAGCAGATGGAACTGCATGGCAAGGCTTTGGCGCGCGCGCATCGGGTGCACCTGCGCCCGCGGCCGGACCTGCTGCTAAAGCGACTGAAGGAAAACGAAATCCTTCTTGATCACGCCTCCGCCCTGCTCACCCGGATGGTGCAGGACGAAATACGCGTGACGCCCGCAGGCGAATGGCTGCTCGACAATTTCTATCTGGTGCAGGAGCAGATCCGCACCGCTCGCCGGCACTTGCCCAGGGGCTACAGCCGCGAACTGCCGTCGTTGATCCATGGCCCTTCAGCCAATCTGCCGCGTGTGTACGATCTGGCGATGGAGGCCATCGCGCATGGCGATGGTCGCGTCGATGCAGAAACCATGAGCCGACTCGTCGCGGCCTATCAGTCCGTCACCGCGCTGAAGCTCGGTGAGCTTTGGGCGATTCCGATCATGCTGCGGTTGGCCTTGATCGAGAATCTCCGGCGCATGGGCGTACGCGTCATGCGCGATAGCGTCGACCGGAGTCTGGCCGGCGACTGGGCCCGCTTGCTGAATCAGACCGCCGAACAGAACCCGAAAAACGTCGTGCTCGTGGTTGCGGACCTCGCGCGTTCGGAACCCCCCGTCTCGGGCGCGTTCGTGGCCGAGCTCACGCGCGGATTGCATGGCCGCAGCGCCGCACTGGCCATGCCGATGAGCTGGATCGAACAATGGGTCGCCGACAGTGGGCATAGCATCGAGGAACGGGTGCACGGCGAGAGCCAGCAACAGGCCGCCGACCAGGTCTCCATCAGCAACAGCATTGGCAGTTTGCGGTTCCTTGCCAACATGGATTGGCGCGAGTTCGTCGAGACCATGAGCGTGGTCGACCATGCCTTGCGTGAGGACCCCAGCGGCACCTACGCGCTGATGGATTTCAACACCCGCGATGAGTACCGGCACGCCGTGGAGCGGATGGCCAGGCAGAGCGGTGCGAGCGAAATCGAGGTGACGCGCGTGGTGCTGCAACTCGCGCAGGCGCATGCGACGACCGGCGAGACCCAGGCTCATGTGGGCTACTACCTGGTAGACGAAGGACTGACCCAGACCAGGGACGCCGTGTCGGCCCTTGACAGCGCGCGCAAGCCGCTGCGCCTGCGTCCGCGCAAAGTACCGCTGCTTGCCTACCTGTGGCCCATCGTCTTTATCGCGGCGGTGTTCACCTTTGCCCTGCTGTCGCAGCTGGGCGAGGCCCCGCTGCGTGGACTGACGCCGTGGCTGGTGATGCTGTTGGGGCTGATCGCATTCAGCGAGTTGGGGATCGCGTTGGTCAACTGGGTCGCAACCCGAATGGTCGCACCGCAACCCTTGCCGCGACTGGATTTCTCGAACGGTATTCCAGCGACGGCCCGCACCCTGGTGGTCGTGCCGAGCATGCTGGGCAGCATCGAGAGCGTCGATGGATTGATCGAAGGTCTGGAAGTCCGGTTCCTGGCCAACCGCGGCCCGCATCTGCATTTCGCGCTGTTGACCGACTTCCTGGATGCGGCGCAGCAAACGATTCCCGGTGATGAACCCGTGTTGACGCATGCGATCGCTCAGGTGCAGCGCCTCAACGAGCGCTATGCGCCGGAGCGGGGCGATCTGTTTTTTCTGTTTCACCGCGCGCGCCAATGGAATCCGCGCGAAGGCGTGTGGATGGGCTATGAGCGCAAGCGCGGCAAGTTGGCGGCGCTCAATCATCTGCTGCGCGCAAGCGCGCGGGAAAGTGCGACGCATGAGAGTTTCATGCAAGTGGTGGGCGATACGGACGTGCTGTCCAACGTCCGCTACGTGATTACACTTGACACCGACACCCGCCTGCCGCGCGACGCGGCGCGCGAGTTCGTTGGTACCCTCGCGCACCCGCTGAATCGCGCGCGCTTCGACGAACGCCTGCGCCGGGTGACGCGGGGCTACGGCATCTTGCAGCCCAGCGTCGGCAGCAGCATGAGTGGACGCGTGGCCTCACGCTACGCGCGCATGTTCGGCAGCGAGCCGGGCATCGATCCCTACACGCGCACCGTGTCGGACGTGTATCAGGACCTGTTCGGCGAAGGTTCTTTCGTCGGCAAGGGCATCTACGATGTGGATGCGTTCGAGTACGCGCTGGAAGGACGCTTTCCGGAGAACCGCATCCTCAGCCACGACCTGCTGGAAGGCTGCTACGCACGCGCCGGTCTGGTCAGCGACGTGTGGTTGTTCGAGGATTACCCGTCGCGCTACGCCGCGGACGTGAAACGGCGTTACCGCTGGATTCGCGGCGACTGGCAACTGCTGCCGTGGTTGTTGCCCCGGGTGCCGCGGATGCAGGGCGGTACCGAACCCAATCCGCTGTCGTGGCTGTCGCGCGGAAAGTTGTTGGACAACCTGCGCCGCAGTCTGGTGCCCGCGGTAACGACGGCGCTGTTCCTGCTCGGCTGGACGCTATTGCCGCAGCCCCTGACCTGGACCCTGTGGCTGCTCTGCCTGCTGCTGCTGCCGGTGTTGCTGCCGGCCATCCGCGATGCGGCCATGAAACCGGTCGACATGGCGCTGCATCCGCATCTGATGCTGGTGGGCGCGGCTACTGCACGCCAGTTGCTGCGCGCCACGGTTAATCTGGCCTGCCTGCCCTTCGAGGCCTACTACAGCCTGGGAGCGATCGCACGCAGCCTGTGGCGCATCGCGGTCAGCGGTCGCCATCTGTTGCAATGGAATCCTTCCAGCGAAGTGGAACGCAGCCTCGGCAGCGGCAGCCGGGCGGAGCTGCGCAGCATGTGGTTCACACCAGTGTTCGCGCTGGCTTCCGCGGCATGGCTGTGGCGGGTGAATCCTGCGGCGCTGTGGGTGGCTGCGCCGATCCTGGCGTTGTGGCTGTTCGCCCCGGTGATGATGGCGTGGTTGGGACGCCCGCCGCAGCAACGGCGCGCGCAGTTGTCGGCGTTGCAACTGGGTTTTCTGGGGCGACTGGCACGCCGCACCTGGGCGTTCTTCGAAACTTATATCCGCGCCGAAGATCACTGGTTGCCGCCGGACAACATCCAGGAACACCCGTCGCTGGTGGTTGCGCGACGGACTTCGCCGACCAATATCGGCCTGTCGCTGCTGTCGAATCTAGCCGCTTACGATTTCGGCTACTTGCAAACTCGCGGTGTGATCGAGCGGACCGAAAAAGTGCTGGCTACGCTGGAGACGATGCCGCGGCATCGCGGGCACTTTTTCAATTGGTACGACACCGAAACCTTGACCCCGCTGCCACCGCGTTACATCTCTACCGTAGACAGCGGCAACCTCGCCGGTCACCTGCTCACCCTGCGCCAGGGCCTGCTGGCCCTAGTGGATGCCCCGGTACTGGCGCTATGGACGTTGCATGGCCTGAGCGACACCTTGGGAATCCTGGAGGAGATCTGCACCGCCGCCGGGCGCGCGGGTGATGGACTGGAACCGCTTCTGGCCGCTTTCCGAACGTCGCTGGATGCGGCGCGCGGCGCGCCACCGGTTTCACTGGTGGATGCCGAGCGGGTGCTCGCCACGTTGTTGACGAAGGCGCACGCGATCGAAGCGGCATGGCCGATGCCGGCCCGCGCGGCCCCGGGAGAACCCGAGCAACGCTGGTCGACAGCGTTGGTGCAAGGCTGCCACGACGCACGCGAGGAACTGCTGCATTTCACGCCATCGCGGGCGACGTCCGACACGCCGCAAGAGCAACCGCCCGAGTCCACGCCGCCCGGCCGTCTGCCTACCCTGCGCGAACTCGGAGCCCAATCTCACGACTCGGTGGTGCAGGAGCGTGCCGGGGAGCGCGTCCGGCAACTGGAACGTCTCGCCCACCTTGCCGGCCAATGCTCGCTGATGGAGTACGAGTTCCTCTACGACCGCACCCGTCGCCTGCTGTCGATCGGCTACAACGTGGACGAGCGCCGCCTCGATGTCGGTCACTACGACTTGCTTGCGTCCGAGGCACGTCTATGCAGTTTCGTCGCCATCGCCCAGGGACAGTTGCCGCAGGAAACCTGGTTCGCACTCGGCCGCTTGCTGACCGAGGTGGACGGGAACGCCACGTTGTTGTCCTGGAGCGGCTCGATGTTCGAGTACCTGATGCCGCAACTGGTGATGCCCAGCTACCCGGATACGTTGCTCGACCAGACCGCAAGGCATGCGGT
>JBKJTK010000002.1:0-4342 GCA_046590875.1 Chiayiivirga sp. | reverse complement strand
CTCGCCGCGCAGGATCTCGGGTACGCGTTCCGTACAGGGCAGGCTCCAGGTATGCGGACCGGGCCAACTCGCCAGCACGGACGCGCGGCGCGCGGCCGGGAGAGCGTCAAGATCAATCAACGTCGAGAGTTGTTCCAGGGTCGCTGCGATCAGGATCAGACCCTTGGTGGGCGGACGCTGCTTGAGGTCCAGCAGCCGCTGCACCGCGGCGGCGTCGAAAGGATCGCAGCCCAATCCCCAGACCGCTTCGGTGGGGTAGGCGATGAGGCCGCCGCGGCGCAGGGCCGCGACGGCTTGTTCGAGCGTAAGCGTTTGGGTCACGAATCGGTGCGCCCCCGGGCGCGATCAGGTCGTCTTGACGGCCTTCTTCGCGACGGCTTTTTTCTTCACGGCGGCCTTCTTCCCCGCCGGTTTCTTTTTCGCAGCGGCTTTCTTCTTGGCGGGTGCAGTCGTTGCTGTTTTTTTGGTCGCCGATTTCTTGGCCGGCGCTTTTTCCGTCGGTACTTTCTTTGCGGCGGCTTTCTTGGCCGGCGCGCCCTTGCGTCCGAAACGTCCGCCCTTGCGCACCGGCTTGCCTTGCGCCAGCAGGGCCTGGCATTCCTCCAGCGTGAGGCTGGCGGGTTCGCGATCCTTAGGGATCTTGCCGTTCATCGCGCCGTCGCTGATATAAGGCCCGTAGCGACCATTGAGCACCTGCACCTCGGTGCCGTCGAAGGCCTTGATGATGCGGTTGGCGGCGATCTCTTCCTTCTCGCGGATCAGGAACAACGCGCGTTCCAATTCGATGGTGTAAGGATCGTCTTCTGGCTTGAGCGAGGCATAGCTGCTGCCGCGTTTGGCGAAGGGTCCGAAGCGACCGACACCGACCGACACCGTTTCCTCGCCGTCCACGCCCAAGGTGCGCGGCAGCTTGAACAACTCCAGCGCCTCGGCCAACGAGATCGTGTGCAGGCTCTGGGTCGGACGCAGGCTCGCGAACGTGGGCTTGTCCTCGTCGTCCTTGGTGCCGATCTGCGCGAACGGGCCGTACCGGCCCAAACGAACGCTGATGGGCTTGCCGGATTTCGGATCGGTGCCCAGTTCGCGCGAGCCGGAAGCTTCGCCGCGATCCACCGTCTCCATCTTGTCGTCGACCAGGGCTTTGAACGGCTTCCAGAAGCGAGCCATGAGTGGCACCCAATCCTCTTCGCCTCGGCTGACCGCATCGAGCTCGTCTTCAAGCTTGGCGGTGAAGTCGTAGTCGACGTAGCGGGTGAAGTGTCCGACCAGGAATTTTGCCACCGCGCGACCCACGTCGGTGGGTCGGAATCGGCGTGCATCGAGCAGCACGTACTCGCGATTGAGCAGGGTCTGGATGATGCTGGCGTAGGTCGAAGGACGGCCGATGCCATATTCCTCCAGCGCCTTGACCAGACTCGCCTCGGAGAAACGCGGCGGTGGCTGGGTGAAGTGCTGTTCGGCGAGGATCGCCGACAACGGAATGCGCTCGCCCACGCGCAGTGCCGGCAGCTTGCGGCCTTCATCGTCGGGATTTTCGCCTTCCGCTGCCGGCTTGGCAGCGTCGCGGTCGTCGCGTCCTTCTTCGTAAACAGCCAGGAAGCCCGGATCCACGATCGTGGTACCGGCGGCACGGAACGCATGCTGCTTGCCGGCGGCGAGATCCACGGTGACCGTGTTCATCGTTGCATGGATCATCTGGCTGGCAACCGCTCGTTTCCAGATCAATTCGTACAGACGAAGTCCGTCCGGATCGAGATATTGAGCGATGCTTTTCGGCGTGCGCAGGGCCGAGGTCGGACGGATCGCTTCGTGCGCTTCCTGTGCGTTCTTGGATTTGGTCTTGTACTCGTTCGCGGTCGCCGGCAATGCGTGCTGGCCGAAATCGCGCGCGATCAATTCGCGCAGTTCGACCACGGCTTCCTGCGAAAGATGCGTGGAGTCGGTACGCATGTAGCTGATCAGACCCACCGAGCCTTCGTCGCCGATCGCCACACCTTCATAGAGTTTCTGCGCGATGCGCATGGTGCGACTGGTGGAGTAACCGAGCTTGCGCGCGGCTTCCTGTTGCAACGTGGAGGTGATGAACGGCGGCGCGGGGCGACGTTTGCGCTCCTTGCTTTGCACATCAGAGACATCCAGGCCGCCGCCCGCTGCCGCCAGCAGTCGGGCGCGCGCGGCTTCGGCATCGGATTCGTTGGTGAGGTCGAACTGCTCGAACTTCTTGCCATCGAGTTTCAACAGGCGCGCACTGAAAGGCTGACTGCCGTGCGCGAGTTGCGCGTCGACACTCCAGTACTCGCGTGCGATGAAGGCCTCGATCTCTTCCTCGCGCGCCACGATCATGCACAGCGCAGGACTTTGCACGCGTCCAGCAGAAAGCCCGCGCTGCACCTTGCGCCACAGTACCGGCGACAGATTGAAGCCCACCAGATAGTCGAGCGCGCGCCGCGCCTGCTGCGCGTTCACCAGGTCTATCGATACCGAACGCGGGTTTGCGACCGCTTCCTTGACCGCGCGCGGCGTGATCTCGGTGAACACCACGCGGTGCAGCGCCTTGCCTTCGAGCAGGCCGCGTTCGCGCAGCAGTTCGGCGATATGCCAGCTGATCGCCTCGCCCTCGCGATCCGGGTCGGTGGCCAGATACAACGCGTCGGCACCTTTGGCGGCCTTGGCGATGGCCTCGACGTGGCGTTCGTTCTTCTCGATCACCTCATAGCGCATTGCAAAGCCGCTGTCCGGATCGACCGCGCCTTCTTTCGGCACCAGATCGCGCACGTGGCCGTACGACGCCAGGACGGTGAAGTCCTTGCCGAGATATTTGTTGATCGTCTTGGCCTTGGCGGGGGATTCGACGATGAGGAGGTTCTTGGGCATGGGTTGCGTGTTTTCCCGCGATCATGGGCGGATCGCGTGGTGAGTTGATGACGCCCGCCGAAAGGTGCTCCGGCGGGCCTGCCTTATTCAGTCTGACCACAGCCCGCTTCGGGCTGTCAAGCCAAGGCCGCGTCGGCTCAGTCCCGGCAGGAGGCTGGCAGGGCCCGGTCCGGCAGCCCGGATACGCAGCGCCAACGCTGTTCCTCGGCGGCAAAGGAGAGGGTGATCCAGGCCTGTTCGGGGTCGGTATGCACGCCGTCGGCCAGCCAGATCACGATGCCGCACTCGCCGTCCTCCTGTTCGCCGATCTCGATCCGGGACACCTGCGCCGCGGCGTAGGCCTCGCTGGGTCGGAAGCCGGGGCTGTCGTTGCCTGGACAACCCCCGTCCGCCATCGCCGCTTCGGCCACCAGCAGTCGCAGGGGTGCCGCGGTGTGGATCGCCGCGGACACCTTGGCGCGCTGGGTGTAGTCGCTGTAGGCCGGAATCGCAATCGCCGCAAGGATGCCGAGCACCGCCACGATGATCATCAGGCCGATGCCGATCAGGAACGCGACCAGGCAGCCGGACAGTTCGCGTTGCTGGCGTTCCGGGGTATCGGTCCAGGCCCATTTGTCGACGACGAGCGTGCCGGCTGCCAGATCGTGCAAGGCCTGCTTGCGTTGGGTAAACCCGGCCATAATGAAGCCGATGTAGAGCGTGATGTACGAGAGCGCGGCGGCGGCCCAACGGCCCAGGGCGTGCGTCAAACTCAGGCGCTGACCGTCGCGATCCGTCACCTTTATTCCGAGTGCCATCTTGCCGAGGGTGGCTTGATTGACCGAGCTTTCCATCAGTGCGAAATAGAGCCCGGCCATGACGAAATACAGGGCGGACAGGCCAAGGTATGCACCGATCATCCACGCGGAAGGATCCTCGTCTTTCCGTACATCCAGCCCAGTGAGGCCCAGGACGACCAGCAAGACGATAAAACACACCGCATAGAACGCGCTGCTCACAATCAGGCTGTCAAGAAACAACGCGGCCCAGCGCCGCAGGAAACCGGCGTAGACGACATCGTCCGAAGTCAGAGGTTGCAAATTCGGCATGCTGCTTCCCGGTGGCCGACCCGCGAATCCCCGGATCGTGTCCGGGTTGGCTCTGCGCCTGCGGGCTTCGAAAGTCTCTCTACAGAAACGAAACGCGCGGCCGTGGCCGCGCGCGGTGAGGCTATCGTGACACTTCGAGTTAGTGCAACGGCTCGCCGTCACCCTCGAACATGTGGCTTTCCATCCAGGCGAAGGCGGCTTCCTGCCCAGGCTGGTTGAACAGCACCATCAGCACCACCCACTTGAGATCGTCAAGGTCGATTTCCTCCTGGTCGAGCGCCATGACGCGGTCGACCACGAGCTCGCGCTGGATCCCGTCGAGGACGCCGGTGTGCTCCAGAAACATCAGGAAGCCACGGCACTCCGGGTCAAGGCGCGCC
>JBKJTK010000110.1:0-2879 GCA_046590875.1 Chiayiivirga sp. | reverse complement strand
CCTCGGTTGGCCGATCGAGTTCTCACCCGGCATTGCGCGCTTGCGCGGCGGAAATCGGTTGGCGGCAGCCGACATCACCGTGCCCGCAGACTTTTCATCGGCCGCTTTCTTCCTGGTCGCAGCGACGCTCGTGCCCGGTTCGGACCTGATCGTGCGCGGGGTCGGTATCAATCCTCGTCGGACGGGCCTGCTGCAGGCCTTGGGCCTGATGGGCGCGAACATCACCGTGCTCGATGCCCGCAACGAAGGCGGCGAACCGGTCGCCGACTTGCACGTTCGGCACGCACCGCTGACGGGGATCGACGTGCCGCAGGCACTGGTGCCGGACATGATCGACGAGTTCCCGATCCTGTTCGTCGCGGCGGCGGCGGCACAAGGTGGCACACGAATCAGTGGAGCAGCCGAGCTAAGGGTCAAAGAGTCCGACCGCATCGCTGTGATGGCAACCGGGTTGCGCGCACTGGGTGTCAGGATCGATGAAACCCCGGACGGTGCCGTCATCCATGGCGGCAAGATCGGCGGCGGAATGATCGACAGCCAGGGTGACCATCGCATCGCGATGAGTTTCGTAATTGCCGCGCAGTGCGCTTCCAGCCCGGTCCGGATCGAGGATTGCGCCAACGTGGCGACCTCATTTCCGGGCTTCCTGTGTCTAGCCGAGGGTGTCGGGTTGGGTGTGAAAAACGTCTAGAAAACGCTCATCTTGAGATTCGAAACGGGGTAGAATCCGTTTATGGATCAAAACGTTCCGGTACTTACGATCGATGGCCCTTCAGGTTCCGGCAAGGGCACGATCAGCCGCGCCGTGGCCGCCCGGTTGGGATGGCACTACCTGGATTCCGGGGCGTTGTACCGGGCCGTCGGTGTAGCGGCGGGGTGGGCGGATGAAGATTTTTCCGACCATGTCGCCCTGATGCGTCGCGCATTCGACACCGTCATCGAGTTCCGCACCGCGCCCACGGGCGAGCCGCATGTCATCGTCGATGGGGTGGACGCTACGGACGAGCTGCGTACCGAGACTGCCGGCGCGGCGGCTTCGGCGATCGCGGCGTTGCCGGAAGTGCGGGCCGCGCTATTCGAGCGCCAGCGTGCGTTCCGTCGGGCTCCAGGCTTGGTCGCGGATGGTCGCGACATGGGCACGGTCATCTTCCCGGATGCCCAATTCAAGGTGTTCCTCACGGCCAGCGCCGAGGAACGGTCTGAAAGACGCTATAACCAGTTGAAACAAAAGGGACTCGAAGTTACACTTGATGGTCTGCTGCGCGAGATTCTCGCGCGCGATGCCCGCGATGCCCAACGCGCCGTGGCGCCACTGAAACCCGCCTTCGACGCGGTGATCGTGGACACCACGGGCGTGCCGATTGATGCGGTTGTCGAGCAAGTGCTGTCGCTGCTGCCGGATTCGCTCCGGTCTTAGCGACAACCCGGCCCGTCGACCCGTCCTTCCGGACTTCCCACGGACATCTTCGCGAAACCGCAGCGGAACGGTCTCGGCGCAAGGTTGCGTCGAGGTTTTCCTCAACCATTGGCGTCCTCCGACGCCGCACCTGGGTGGATCGGCCAGCAAGTCTGTCGGCGCGATCCGAGTGTCCAACTGAGCAACTACTAATGACCGAATCATTCGCAGAACTGTTTGAAGCCAGCGAAGCCAAATTTGCCAAGCTGAAACCCGGCGCCATCGTCATCGGCACCGTGGTGGAAGTGCGCAACGACGTGGTCGTGATCAATGCCGGCCTCAAGTCCGAAGGCATCGTGCCGATCGAACAGTTCTATAACGACGCGGGCGAGCTCGACGTGGCCGTGGGCGACGAAGTGAAAGTCGCGCTCGACTCGCTCGAGAACGGCTTCGGCGAGACCATCCTGTCGCGCGAGAAAGCCAAGCGCTCCATGGTGTGGGACGAGCTCGAAGAGGCCCTGGAAGCCAACGCCACCATCACCGGCCGCATCAGCGGCAAGGTCAAGGGCGGCTTCACCGTCGACATCAAGGACGTGCGTGCGTTTCTGCCCGGTTCGCTGGTGGATGTGCGCCCTGTGCGCGACCCGGTGTATCTGGAAGGCAAGGAACTCGAGTTCAAGATCATCAAGCTCGATCGCAAGCGCAACAACGTGGTCGTGTCGCGCCGCGCCGTAGTTGAAAGTGAGCACTCGGAAGAGCGCGAGCAGTTGCTCGAGCGTCTGCAGGAAGGCGCGATCGTTGCTGGCGTGGTCAAGAACCTCACCGATTACGGCGCGTTCGTGGATCTGGGCGGCATCGATGGTCTGCTGCACATCACCGATATGGCGTGGAAGCGCGTGCGTCATCCCTCGGAAGTGGTCAATGTCGGCGATGAGCTCAAGGTTCGCGTGCTGAAGTTCGACCGCGAACGCAACCGCGTGTCGCTTGGCCTGAAGCAGCTCGGTGAGGATCCGTGGGACAACATCGCCCGTCGCTATCCGACCGGTGCGCGATTGATCGGTAAGGTCTCGAACGTGACTGATTACGGCTGCTTCGTCGAGATCGAGCCGGGCGTCGAAGGCCTCGTGCACGTGTCGGAAATGGACTGGACCAACAAGAACGTCAATCCGTCCAAGGTTGTCCAGGTTGGTGACGAGTGCGAAGTTATGGTGCTGGACGTCGATGAAGAGCGTCGCCGTATCTCGCTCGGCATGAAGCAGTGCTCGTCGAACCCGTGGGAAGCCTTTGCCATCACCTTCAAGAAGGGCGACAAGGTCTCCGGCACCATCAAGTCGATCACCGACTTCGGCATCTTCGTCGGCCTCGACGGCGGCATCGATGGCCTCGTGCACCTGTCGGATATTTCCTGGCAGGCCACCGCCGAAGAAGTCGTGCGCAACTACAAGAAGGGCGAAGAGCTGGAAGCGGTCGTGCTGGCCGTCGA
>JBKJTK010000272.1:0-6052 GCA_046590875.1 Chiayiivirga sp. | reverse complement strand
CGGCGCGGTAGGCGGGTTGCGAATCCAGCGTCTCGCGGCGTTGCAGATGCCAGGCCTGGTGCTCGAAGTTGGCATCGTCGCTGAGGCCGTAGTCCCTGAAGAAATCGGCGCGGCCTGGATCGAAGGCAGGGTCGTCGAGAACGGCACCGACGTGCTCGCGGTTCCAGACGTAATAGCGGCCTTCCTCGCCTTCCGAGTCCGCATCCAGCGCACTGGCGTAGCCGCCGTCGGCAAGCCGCATCTCGCGTTGCAACCAGTCGACGATGCCGTCGGCGGCCGCGACGAACTCGGGCTCGGATTGTTTGGCCGCGGCATCGATGTAAAGCGCGAGCAGGGCGGCGTTGTCGTACAGCATCTTCTCGAAGTGCGGGATGCTCCACTGCGCATCGACGCTGTAGCGGAAGAAGCCGCCGCCGAGATGATCCTGCAACCCGCGCTCGGCCATGCGGCGCAGGCTGAGCGTCGCCATTGCATCGGCTTCATCATCACCATGGCGGGCGAGGCGTTGTAGCAGTTCCAGTTCGGTCGCGGGCGGGAATTTCGGCGCGCCGCGATGACCGCCGTGCTCGCCATCGAAGCCGGCCGCGATGCGACGTCGGGCTTCTGTCAGCGGTGTCGCGTCGAGTGCACTCGTGTAGGCGTCGCCACGGCCGTGATCGGCGAGGAATTCCGCCAGCGCCGCGTTCTGCTGTGCAAGGTCGGTGGGATGCTCGTCGAACCATTTCCGCACGCCCTGCAGGACTTCGACGAACGCCGGCAGACCGTGGCGCGGTGCGGGAGGGAAATAGGTGCCGGCATAGAACGGAATCAGGTCGTCGGGCGCGAGAAACACGGTCAGCGGCCAGCCGCCGCCGCGCCGCGCCAGCGCCTGATGCGCAAGTTGATAGATGCGATCCAGATCGGGCCGTTCCTCGCGATCGACTTTAATGTTGACGAACAATTCGTTCATCACCCGTGCGGTGGCGGCGTCCTCGAAACTCTCGTGCGCCATCACGTGGCACCAATGGCAGGCCGAATAGCCGATCGACAACAGGATCGGTTTGCGCGCCTGTCTTGCCAGCGCCAGGGCTTCGGCGTTCCAGGGATGCCAGTCGACCGGATTGTCGGCGTGCTGGCACAGATAGAGGCTGGATTCGTTCGAGAGTCGATTGGCCATGTCGCACTCTAAGACAAAAGTTTTTGACACGGATATACACGGGTAAGGCCAACGATACTGGCTTCTCAATCCGTGTCCATCCGTGTCAAAAGCGCTGTTGCTTTACACTGCGCCGTTGCCCTTGCCGAGTCCCACCGTGAGCCAGCCCGACTATCCATCCCTCTTCCTCAAGCGCGGCGAAGATCGCCGCCTGCGCGCCGGACATCTGTGGGTGTTCAGCAACGAGGTCGACGTCAAGCGCTCGCCGCTGGATGCATTTGCGCCTGGCGATCCGGCCTGGATCGTGGATGCGACCGACAAGCCGCTCGGCATCGGCTACGTCAATCCCGCCACGTTGATTACGGCACGCCTGGTGGATCGCAGCGGACATGCGCTGGATCGATCCTTGCTCACGCACCGCTTGAATGTGGCGCTGGCGCTGCGCGAGAAGCTGCACGCTGAGCCGTATTACCGCCTGGTGTTTGGCGAATCCGATGGCTTGCCCGGCCTGGTGCTGGACCGCTACGGCGACATCGTCGTGGGCCAGATCGGCAGCGCCGGCATGGAGCGTCTGCGCGAGGAAATCAGCGACGCGGTAGTGAAGGTGCTCAAGCCGACCGCATTGATCTGGAAGAACGACGGCTCGGTGCGGAAGCTGGAGAATCTTCCGGAGTATTCGGATATCGGGTTTGGCGCGCACGCGGGGGCGGCGCGGGTGCGCGAGGGCGGGCTGGACTTTGATATCGACGTGATCGGCGGGCAGAAGACCGGCTGGTTCTACGACCAGCATGCCAACCGCAACCGACTCGCGCCGTACGTGCGCGGTGCGCGGGTACTCGATCTTTTCAGCTACGTCGGGGCCTGGGGCCTGCGCGCGGCGGCGTTCGGCGCCTCCGAGGTGACCTGCGTGGATGCGTCGAAGTCCGCGATTGAAGCGTTGCAGCGAAACGCGACGTTGAACGGCCTGGAGAGCAAAGTGAGCGCGATCGAGTCGGATGCTTTCGATTTCCTCAAGGCCGCGCGGGCCGAGCGCCGGCGCTGGGATGTGGTGATCCTCGATCCACCCGCCTTCGTGAAGCGCAAGAAGGATTTCAAGGAAGGCGCCCTGGCCTATCGCCGTATCAACGAGATGGCGATGCAGGTGCTGGAACGCGACGGGATTCTCGTGACCTGTTCGTGCAGCCATCACATGGGACGCGACGCGTTCCTCGATGCGATCCAGGCCGGCGCGCGGCATCTGGATCGCCAGGTGCAGGTGCTGGAACAGTTGCAACAGGCGCCGGATCATCCGGTGCACGCGGCGATACCGGAAACCGACTATCTGAAGGGTTTCATCGCGCGTGTGCTGCCGGCGTGAGCCTGCTCCGACCGCGTTGCGCGGCCGGCGTCGCGCATGCTGCAATACCGACATCGTCACCTCGTCACGGAGAAACTGACATGCACAGCACTAAAACGTCGCGAATTCCGCGCCTCGGCTGGCTGTTCCTCGTCGTCTTGCTGTCGGGTTGCGGTTACAACTCGATGCAACGCCAGGACGAGGGCGTGAAGGCGGCGTGGTCCGAAGTGCTGAACCAATACCAGCGCCGCGCAGACCTGATTCCCAATCTCGTCGCCACGGTGAAAGGCTACGCGCAGCAGGAACAGGAGGTCCTGGTCAAGGTGACCGAAGCGCGTGCACGGGTCGGACAGATCAACGTCAATGCCGAGGACGCGGCGTCGCTGGCGCAGTTCCAGCAGGCCCAGGGCGATCTGTCGAGCGCGTTGTCGCGATTGATGGTGATCACGGAAAATTATCCGAACCTGAAATCCGACCAGGGTTTCCGCGATCTGCAGGCACAGCTCGAAGGCACCGAGAACCGCATTGCGGTAGCGCGCAATCGCTACATTGAGACGGTCGCTGCCTACAACACCTTGATCCGCACTTTTCCCAACAATCTCACCGCGATGATGTTCGGCTACGAGACCAAGCCGAACTTCAGCGTGCAAAACGAGGCTGCGATTTCGACCGCGCCGGCGGTGGATTTCGCCAAGCCGGCGGCTGCGCCTGTGTCTGATCAGCCTGTGTCAGAGCCGCCGGCCGCCGATCCGCCGTCATCGAACTGAGTCAATGAGCATCTTGTGACGGGTGGCCTCGTGCCGCGTGCATTGATCGCCCTGTGCCTGTGCGTCGGGCTGTGGCTGGCGACGGCGGCCGCGCAAGCGCAGGTGCTGCCGGTGCCGGCGCTCGAGACGCGGGTTACCGATGCCACCGGCACGCTCGACGCCGCAGCGATACAGCGCATCGAAGCGCCGCTCGCGGCATTGGAGGCGGGCAAGGGTAGCCAGATCGCGGTGCTGATCGTCTCCAGCACCGGCGATGAAACCATCGAGCAGTACGCGGTGCGCGCGTTCGAGCAGTGGAAGCTCGGGCGCAAGGGCGTGGACGACGGTGTGCTGCTGGTGGTGGCGAAAAGCGATCGCAACGTGCGGATCGAAGTCGGTTACGGTCTGGAGGGCGCGATTCCCGATGTCACGGCGTATCGCGTGATCCAGGAATATCTCGTGCCGCGTTTTCGCGAGAATGACTTCGCGGGCGGCATTGAGGCAGCCGTTGGCGTGCTGGCGGGCTTGATCCAGGGCGAGGCCTTGCCCGCGCCTGCCAGCGCCAATTCGGGCGGCAGCAGCTGGTCGTTTGGGGACATTCCGGACGTTCTACTCGGGGTGGTCTTGCTCCTCGGCCTCGGGCTGATTCAGAAAATATTCTCCTTGATCCGCCCGCGGTGGTTCCGCGGCATGGTCGGCGGCGGCGTCGGCGCACTCGGGGCCGGCTTCGCGTTCGACTGGCTGCTGCTCCCGCTCGGCATCGGCTTTGTGGCGGGATTCGCCTTTGTCGTGTGGCTGACGACCGAGGGCGGGCGCGGCTATTCGAAGTCGGGTTCCTATGGGGGCTATGGCGGCGGCTCGTCGAGCAGAAGTAGCAGCGGCGGCGGTGGCAGCTGGTCGGGTGGTGGTGGTCGTTCCGGTGGCGGCGGCGCGTCGGGGAGTTGGTGATGCGCTGGGTGAGACATTTATTCGCGCGTTCGGCGGCGGCGCGTTTTCCACTCGAATCCCTGCATCGCATCGCCGATGCGATCACGCAGGGCGAGCGCGAGCATACGGGTCAAGTGTGTTTCGCGGTGGAATCCTCGCTGCGGCTGGGCGCGCTCTGGCGCGGCGTGGATTCGCGCGCGCGCGCGCGCCTCGCGTTCTCGCGCCTGCGGGTGTGGGACACCGAGGCCAACAACGGGGTACTGATCTATCTGCTGCTGGTGGACCATCGGATTGAAGTCGTCGCAGATCGCGGACTGACCGGCGGCAAATTCGACGCACGTTGGGCCGCGTTGTGCGAACGGCTCGGTCAACGCCTGCGCGTCGGCGAATACGAGGCCGCGGTGCTGGACGCCGTCGCGGAAGCCTCGGCGGTCCTGGCGGAAACCTGGCCACGCAACGCCTCGCACGTGGTTGACAACGAATTGCCGGACCAGCCGATTTTCATCGATTAAGTCAGCGTCGCGAATCAATCTCACCAGCGATTGATTCGGCGTGAGCGAGTCCGGACATGTGCCGGACCAGCGAACTTAAGACTGCACAGGATGTGCGTTTTTCAACAGGCTGCCAGGGGCTGCGGCATAATGCCGGGGCCCGCCAGCCGCGTCGTCGGCGCAAGGAAGCCGCCGCATGTTCCATCTCCACACTCTCGATCCGATCGCCGTAAACCTGGGACCCGTCGCTGTTCACTGGTACGGACTGATGTACTTGCTCGCGTTCGGCGTGGGCTGGTGGCTGGGTTTGCGGCGGTTGCGCGCCGGACGTCTGCCGGTAAGCGAGGAAGCGTATTCCGACTTGTTCTTCTACGGCATGCTCGGCGTGGTGCTGGGCGGACGCCTGGGCTATATCTTTTTCTACGGCTTCGAGCAGGTGTTGGCCGATCCGATCAGCGTATTGCGGGTGTGGGAAGGCGGCATGAGTTTCCACGGCGGCCTGATCGGAGTGATGATCGCGATGTGGTGGTGGTCACGGCGCCACGGGCTGGTGTTTTTCGACACCATGGACTTCGTCGCCGTCCTGATACCGCACGGTCTCGGCTTGGGTCGCCTCGGCAACTACATCGGCGGCGAATTGTGGGGCCACGTGACCCAGGGTCCGTGGGCCGTGATTTTTCCGAAATCCCTGCCACCGGAATTCGCTCGTCTCGATGCGCAGGCGTTGCGCACCGCGCACGAGTCCGGCGCGCTTGATGCGTTCGCGCGGCATCCCTCGCAGCTCTATCAGGCCGCGCTCGAAGGCATAGCGATGTTCGCGATCCTGTGGTGGTACTCGGCCAAGCCGCGGCCGCGCTATGCGGTGTCCGGCGTATTCGCGTTGCTATACGGCGTGTTCCGCTTCGCGGTGGAATTCGTACGCGAACCCGATGCGCATCTGGGCTATCTCGCCTTCGGCTGGCTCACGATGGGGCAGGTGCTGAGCCTGCCGCTGGTGGCGGTGGGAGTTTTCCTGCTGTGGAAGTCGCGTCGTGCGCCGACGATTGCAGCGCATGCCAAGAGCGAATGAAGTGCTTTTTGACACGGATGAACACTGATGAACACGGATCAAGAGCAGGAATTCATTTTTTATCCGTGTTTATCCGTGTCGAAACGTTCTTGATCGTGATTTGATACAGCAATGAAGCAATATCTCGACTTGCTACAACACCTGCTGGAGCACGGCACGGAGAAATCCGATCGCACCGGCACCGGTACGCGCTCGGTGTTCGGTTGGCAATTGCGTTTCGATCTGAATGCCGGCTTCCCGCTCGTCACGACCAAGAAAGTGCACCTGCGTTCGATTGTGCACGAGCTGCTGTGGTTCCTGCGCGGCGAAACCAACATCGCCTACCTCAAGGAGAACAAGGTCTCGATC
>JBKJTK010000104.1:0-4608 GCA_046590875.1 Chiayiivirga sp. | reverse complement strand
CATCCTGCCAGCCGTCGAGCTTTACCCACTTGCCTTTCTCCAGATCCTTGTAGTGCTCGAAGAAGTGGCCGATGCGATCGAGCCAGTGTCGCGAGACCTCGCTGATGTCACGAATGTGGGCGTAGCCGGAGAACACCTTGTCTATCGGCACCGCGAGCAGCTTGGTGTCGGTGCCGGCCTCATCGGTCATGGCGAGCATGCCGACTGGCCGGCAACGGATCACTGACCCCGGGATGAGCGGCAGCGGCAGGATCACCAGCACGTCGGCCGGATCGCCATCGCCGCACAAGGTATGCGGCACATAGCCGTAGTTGCACGGATAGCGCATCGGCGTAGAGAGGATGCGATCCACGAAGATCGCACCCGTGGCCTTGTCGACCTCGTACTTGACCGGCTCCGCGTCCTTCGGGATCTCGATGATGACGTTGATTTCGTTCGGCACATTACGGCCGGTGGCGACGAGATCCAGACCCATGGGATTTCCTTTGCGGCGGCCCGCGCGGCGGGCGGAGTTCGTGGAGGCGGGCCACGGCCCGGCACAGGGCGCGGATGATACGCGGGTGGGTTGGTGCAAAACATCAAACCGCACCGCACCGCACCGCACCGCACCGCACCGCACCGCACCGCACCGCACGGCACGGCACGGCACGGCACGGCACGGCACCGACGACGTCCCGAGCGTCCCCGCGTCCCGCTCGCTTATGCTTCACCAACCCGTCGCCCGGAACTCCCGCATGCCGTTGAGCTGGAACGAGATCAAGGACCGCGCCCTGCGCTTTTCGCGCGAGTGGGCCGACGAAGCGAGGGAAGACGCCGAAGCCAAGAGCTTCTGGGATGGCTTTTTCGAGGTATTCGGCGTCTCGCGTCGGCGTGTTGCCAGTTTCGAGAAGAAGGTTAAGAAGCTCGACGGCAAGGACGGCCCGACGGAGAACCCCAGGCCATTCCGGCAACCTGCATTAATCCGTACCTCGTGGACGGGCCGGAAACGGTACTGTCGAAACGCAGCGAACCCGTGTCGTGCCAAGCTTTGGCCATCAATTACGGCAACATGCCTATCGACGACGGGCATCTAATCCTCAGCGACGACGAGTACGCGACCGCCATCGCCAGCGAGCCGGCTGTCGCGCCTTGGACGCGTCGCTACTTCGGTGGCGAGGAATACATCAACCGCATCCGGCGCTGGTGCCTGTGGCTGGTTGATGCGCCGTCCCAGATCGTCAAGTCATCGCCGTTCATGCGCGAGCGCGCGGAGCGCGTGCGTGGGTTTCGGTTGTCCAGCAACCGCGACGCCACCAATAAGCTCGCCTTGACCCCGACGCTGTTCGGAGAAATTCGCCACGCAGGCTCGACTTGCCTGCTGATCCCGAAAGTGTCGTCGGAGAATCGAGCCCTCATTCCAATGGGCTTCCTCGGACCAGACGCCATCGCCAGCGGTACCTGAAACCGCCGAAGCTATCCACCGATGCCGAACGCGTCGCTTTCCTGTTCGAGCGCTACCAAGCCCTGACCTCGCTGCTGCCGGTCGCGAACGCCAAATCACCGCGCAAGGCACCTAAGGCCCGGAGCGGATGAGGCCCGGTCCGCGCGCTCGCGGCCTCTGACAATCAGACGCCCAGTTTCGTTGACAGGTCGGGCCGCGCGACGAAGACATAGGCCTTGCCTTGCTTGTGCTGGCGCAGGAGCTTGGCATGCGTCAGCCCCAGCAGGTCGGAGCGCGCGGTGTCATAGGCGATGTCGTGCGTGCGCTGGTGGACGGCGATGGTGAACGCCTTGCCGGAATGCTTCAACGCGTTCAGCAGCAACGCACGCTGCCGGTGGTTCAGTTGCCGCGCCAGCTTGGTGCCCGGCTTGAGCAGGGTTTCGGCTTCCCGCTGTGCGGTCTGCTTGCGCGCGATGTAGCCATGTACGCTCTCGATGGCCTTGAGCAGCACGTCGAGCTGATGTGCCACGAAGTAGCTGGTGTCGCCGTCGTCGCATTCCGTATGGAGGTAGGCGCGGACGTACTGAGCTGGTGCTTTGCGGAGGATGCTGGAGATCGAGAAGTACTCCGTCATCCAGAATCCGGATCGGAGCATGGACCAGTAGAACAGCGCGCGCGCCGTCCGGCCGTTGCCGTCCACGAAGGGATGGTCGTAGCCGATCATGAAGTGGACCAGGATGGCGCGCACGACTGGATGGACGAAGTTGTCGCTGTCGTCGTCCTGATTGGCGAAGTCACATAGCGCTTGCAGCCGCTTTGGAAGTTCCGATGCCGGTGGAGGAATGTGCAGGATTGTGCCGGTCGAATGGTCCTGCACAACGATGTCTTCCCCCTGGGTCCGGAACCGCCCGGCCTCGCCATCGTTCTTGAGGGTGCCATCAGTCAACAGGCGATGGATCTCGAACACGATGGCAGGCGTGAGAGGCTCCTTGAGCCAACGCCGCAGCTCACGCATGGCGATGTAGTTGTTGACGATCATGCGTTCGCTATGATCTTGCGGAGGCCTGCCGGACCGCAGCATTTCCTTGGCGATCGGGGTCGTAGTTGACGCTCCCTCGAGTTGCGAGGAAGTCATCGCTTCTTCCATCAATGAGCGGATCAGGTAGCGTTCCTGCATGGAAGCCGACGGGATTGCGTTCGCGCCCTGCAGTGCGCCTGCAGCGTCGCGCGCGACAAGGAAAAGCCGGCGCTGGATGCTGTCGCTGAGTGCGACACTGAACGAGCTGCCGGTCTTGTCCTGAAGTGGAAGTTCCTTCTTGAGTGCGTCGCGCGCCAGCTTGATGCCCATCCACCACTGCTCGACGCTAAGGCCTTGGGGTGGCGTGAGATGTCGCAGGTGATCCCAGTGCTCGTACTCTCCTTTCACCTCGGCGCGCAGACGCAGGGCAACGATGCGGCCGATTTCGGAGTGATGTCGCTCGAACAGTTTGCCCAGGATGGGCGGCGGCACGGGGAGCTTCATGAAGGCTTCTACGGAAGTTCTACCGAAAAGTACATGAATTGGTAGAACATTGGTAGAAGCACGCCAACTTGCTGAATTTGTGACACATATCGGCGGGTGCCAGAGTACCGAGGCGGCCGGCTGGCGTTGAAGCCCAGCCTCAGCGGCCTGGCTGCAGGCGGCGACCGTCAGAAATAGAAAACCCCCGCAACCGGGGGTTTTCCATCATCGATGCGGTGGTTTCCTTCGACTTACAGCAGCGGCACCAGCAGCAGCGCCACGATGTTGATGATCTTGATCAGCGGATTGATCGCCGGTCCCGCCGTGTCTTTGTACGGATCGCCAACGGTGTCGCCGGTGACGGCAGCCTTGTGGGCTTCCGAACCCTTGCCGCCGTGGTGGCCTTCCTCGATGTATTTCTTGGCGTTGTCCCAGGCGCCGCCGCCGGTGCACATGCTGATGGCGACGAACAAGCCGGTGACGATGGTGCCCATCAGCAGGCCGCCAAGCGCATCGGGGCCAAGAATCAAACCGACCGCAATTGGAATGAACAACGGCAGCATCGAGGGGATGATCATTTCCTTGATCGCGGCCTTGGTCAGCAAGTCGACGGCCTTGTCGTATTCCGGCTTGCCGGTGCCTTCCATGATGCCCTTGATCTCGCGGAACTGGCGGCGGACTTCCTCCACCACCGCACCCGCCGCACGACCCACGGCCTGCATCGCGAAGGCGCCGAACAGATAGGGGATCATGCCGCCGATCAACAGACCGATCACCACGTTGGGGTTGTCGAGCGAGAAGTTGACCACGCGCTCGGTGCCGGCGAATTTTTCATTGAGCTTGTGCGAGTAGTCAGCGAACAGCACCAGCGCGGCAAGACCGGCGGAACCGATCGCGTAACCCTTGGTCACTGCTTTGGTGGTATTGCCGACCGCATCGAGCGCGTCGGTGGTCTTGCGGATCTCCTTGGGGAGGCCCGCCATCTCGGCGATACCACCGGCGTTGTCGGTGACCGGGCCGAAAGCGTCGAGCGCCACCACCATGCCGGCCAGAGCCAGCATCGTCGTCACGGCGATGGCGATGCCGAACAGGCCCGCCAGATTGAAGGTGACGATAATGCCCGCGATGATGATCAGCGCCGGAAGTGCCGTCGACTCGAGGCTGACAGCGAGGCCCTGGATGACGTTGGTGCCGTGACCCGACACCGACGACTGGCTGATGGAGCGCACCGGCCGGTAGCCGATGCCGGTGTAATACTCGGTCACCACGATGATGCCGGCCGTGATGGCGAGACCGACGGCGCCGCACAGGAACAGGTCCATGCCTGTGAACGACAGCTCACGGGCTGTGTACACCGTCTTCAGTCCAAGCATGCCATCGGTGATCGGATAAAGTGCGATCAGCGACAGGATGCCGGTCGCGATGATGCCCTTGTAGAGGGCTCCCATGATCGAGTTGTTGGCGCCGAGCTTGACGAAATAGGTGCCGATGATCGAGGTGATCACGCAGGCCCCGCCGATCGCCAGCGGCAGCACCATGCCGGCGAGTTTCATGGCGTCGGGCAGCACGATCGCCGCCAGAACCATTGTCGCCACCGTCGTCACCACATAGGTTTCGAACAGATCCGCCGCCATGCCCGCGCAGTCGCCGACATTGTCGCCGACGTTGTCGGCAATCGTCGCCGGGT
>JBKJTK010000062.1:0-19081 GCA_046590875.1 Chiayiivirga sp. | reverse complement strand
ATGTTCACCGTCGGCATGCCGCTGGGCGGCGAACTGTTCTTCATGTACGCCACGATGCTGATCGCGATCCCGACCGGGGTGAAGGTGTTCAACTGGGTCAGCACCATGTGGCGGGGCTCGATGACATTCGAAACCCCGATGCTGTTCTCGATTGCCTTCGTGATCCTGTTCACCATCGGCGGTTTTTCCGGCCTGATGCTGGCGATCGTGCCGGCCGACTTCCAGTATCACGACACCTATTTCGTGGTGGCGCATTTCCACTACGTGCTGGTGACGGGCGCGGTGTTCGGGATCATCGCCGGCACCTATTATTGGTGGCCGAAGTGGACCGGGCGCATGTACAACGAAAGCTGGGGCCAGTTCCATTTCTGGTGGTCGACGATCTGGGTCAACGTGCTGTTCTTTCCGCAACACTTCCTCGGACTGGCGGGCATGCCGCGTCGCATCCCCGACTACAACGTCGCGTTCGCGGACTGGAATCTGATCAGTTCGATCGGCGCGTTCGGGATGCTGCTGTCACCGCTGATGATGTTGTTCGTCCTGTGGCACTCGCTCAAGCACGGCGCCAAGGCGGAGGCGCGCGCGTGGGAAGGCGCGAAGGGCCTGGAATGGACCGTGCCGTCGCCGGCGCCGCACCACACCTTCACCACGCCGCCGGTGATCCGCGATGGCGATCTCGCGCACGGCGACGTGACGCACTGAGCGTCCTGACGTCATGCCGAGCCCGCCGATGCGTCCCGATCTCCCCTCCGCCGCCAGCCGCGCTGCCCGCACCCGGGGCACGGCGCTATGGTTGGGCGCGGTCGCGGTGGCGATCTACGTCGCCTTCATCCTGAGCGGCGTACTCGCGCGATGAGCGGCGCGCACACCAGCTCGGTGGTGAAGCGCGCGCTCCTCGTCGCCGGCGTCGCGTTCGTGTTCTGCTTCTCGCTGGTGCCGCTGTACCGCATCGCCTGCGAGGTGGTGTTCGGCATCAAGCTCGATCAGGGCGCCGTGGGCGAGGCGAAGGCAAACGGGTTCGCGATGGATGAATCGCGCTGGATCACGGTCGAGTTCGACGCCGGAGTGAACTCGCAACTGCCCTGGACGTTCCGCCCCGCGGTGCCGCAGATGAAGGTGCGTCCGGGTCAGCCCGCGGACGCGCTCTACTACGCGCGCAACAACGCGAGCATGAGCATCGTTGGCAATGCGGTGCCGTCGGTGGCGCCGAACACGGCCTCGCAGTACTTCAACAAGACCGAATGCTTCTGCTTCACCGAACAGTTGCTCGCGCCCGGCGAGGTACGCCCGATGCCGGTGCGTTTCGTGGTCGATCCGGCCTTGCCGAAGGACGTGACCACGCTGACGCTGTCCTACACCTTTTACACCAACGAATTGGCCACCGCGCGCGTCGCGGCGGCCGACGGCGCACGCGCTGCGCCCTGACCTCTGCAAGCACTCCGAGTCCCGGGAAACGCCATGGCCAATACAGCCCACCACGACGCCAACGTCTACTACATCCCGCACGGCAGTCACTGGCCCATCGTCGGGTCGGTCGGACTGTTCAGCACCGTTTTCGGCGCCGCCCACATGATAAACGGCAACGCATGGGGCACGTATGTCATGTACGCCGGCATCGCGATCCTGCTGGTGATGCTGTTCGGCTGGTTCGGCGGCGTGATCCGCGAATCGATCGCCGGCGTCTACAACAAGCAGGTCGACACCTCGTTCCGCATGGGGATGATCTGGTTCATCTTCTCGGAAGTGATGTTCTTCGCCGCCTTCTTCGGCGCGCTGTTCTACGCCCGCATGCTGTCGGTGCCGTGGTTGGGCGGCGAGGGCGACGGCATGATGACCAATGCGCTGCTGTGGAGCGGCTTCGACGCGAGCTGGCCGACGAATGGGCCGGGCGCTATCGGTGGCGCCTTTGAGACCATCCCGGCGTGGGGCATCCCGCTGCTCAACACCCTGCTGCTGCTGAGCTCCGGCATCACCATCACCATCGCGCACCACGCCCTGCGGGCCGGTCACCGCAAGCAGCTACTGTTCTGGCTCGCCGCGACGATCCTGCTCGGCGTGGTGTTCCTCTACTACCAGGCGTACGAGTACATGGAGGCGTACCAGCACCTGAACCTGACCCTGGGATCGGGTGTCTACGGCTCCACGTTCTTCATGCTCACCGGCTTCCACGGAATGCACGTCACCCTCGGCGTGATCATGCTGACCGTGATCTGGTTCCGCTGCGCCAAGGGACACTTCAGCAAGGATCAGCACTTCGCGTTCGAAGCCGTGGCCTGGTACTGGCACTTCGTGGACGTGGTGTGGCTGGGGCTGTTTGTGTTCGTCTACGTGCTCTGAGAGCCGGGCATCGGGACTCTGCCGAGGTAGGGCGGATTTTGATCCGCCGCCAGCCGCGGTCTGATGGAAAGCCGGCGGATCAAGATCCGCCAGCAACGGTTTGAAGTAGCCGGCGGATTAAGATCCGCCTTACGCTGATCACGATTCCGCGTTTCTCATTCCCGTCAGGCGCGTCAGCGCCCGAGATCGTGCGGCCTGATCACGCCCGTCCAGATCCCCAGTACGATCAGCAGGATCAGCACCACCGACAGCGCGATGCGGCGGGTGAGGGCGTTGACGGTGCGATCGGTCTGGCCCTTGTCGGTGAGCATGTAATACAGCCCGGCGCCGAGGTTGTAGAGGATCACAACCAGGAAGGCGATGATGATGAGTTTCTGCAGCATGGGTCGGTCTCGACGCGATGATCATTGAAGTGCTGGCGGATTATCGCAGTTCAAGCGTGACGGCCGCCCGGCGCTCGCAATGAGCGTCGCGGGACGTATCGGTTTTGCGTTGGCCGCGCTGTTGGGTGTGGCTCTGTTCGCGATAGCGGGTGTCTGGCAACTCGATCGCGGTCTGGGCAAGCAGGCGCGGCTGGCGCAACAGTCCGCCGCGTTGCAGGCAAACGTCGACCTGCCTCTGGTGCAGGCGCTTGCCGCGGAGGCGGAGCCGGGCGCTGTCCGGCGGGCCGCGGGCCGCGCACGTTTTCTCACACCGCTCTTGCTGCTCGACAGCCAGCAACGGGCCGGCCGCGTTGGCTTGCGTGTCTACGGTGTCGCGGCAGTGGCGGGTGCGGAAACGGACAGCCGGCTGTTGGTAGATATGGGCTGGTTGCCAATGGGGCCGAACCGTATCATTCCGACGCTGCAAGCACCCGAAGGCGAGCGTGAACTGCGTGGATTGTTGGTGCCGTTGCCCGGTCAGGGCATGCGTCTCGCGCCGAATCCGTGGCCGTCATCGCTGGCAACGCCTGTGTTGTTGAATACGCTCGACGCTGGCGAGATTGAGCGCGCGTTTGGCGTCGCGCTGGCGTCGGTCGTGTTGCGGCTCGCGCCGGAGCTCGACTATGGCTATGAGCGCGATCTCGAAGCGCTGCCCAACACCCTGCCTCCGGAGCGTCATTACGGATACGCGGTGCAGTGGTTCGGGCTCGCGGCGACGGTGGCGGTGGTGTATCTCGTTTTGACCTGGCGTTCGCGCCGCAGGAAATCCGCATGAGCCCGCGTGATATGAATCCGTTCCAGATAGAGCCTTCCGCATGAAACCTCAAACCCGTTCGCGCCTGATTTTGTTGCTGCTGGCTGCGCTGTTCGCGGCGCCGCTGGTGGCCGCCATCGTGCTGCATGCGCGCGGCTGGGAGCCCGAACGCACCCGCAACCACGGTGAGTTGTTGCGTCCGCCGGTGGACCTGGGCGACGTCGCGCTACAGCGCGCGGACGGTTCGCGCTACGACTGGGAACCGCAGGCGCGGCGCTGGCGCATCGTCGTGCTGCCGCCGAGCGATTGCAGCAGCGCTTGCGTCGAACTCGTCGCAGGACTCGACAAGGTGTGGCAGTTGCAGGGTCGACGCGCCGATCGTCTGGATGTGTTGTGGTTCGCGCCGTTGCCCGAGGGTGCGACGCGATTCCGGCGCCTGGTGGAAATGCAGCCCGATAGCACCTTGGAGGCGAAGCTGCCGACCCAGGTCGCAACCGGTTCGCCCGCCGCCTGGCTGGTCGATCCCAGCGGATTTCTGGTGATGCGTTACGCGCCTGGCTTCGACGTCGCGCACCTTCGCGAGGACGTCACCTTGATGCTGAAACATTGACGACTTCGACATGACCTCGCCGCATCCCTGGTTTCATCGCCTTGCCTGGCTCGCAGTTTTGCTGGCTTTGATCGTGATCGTGTTCGGCGCCTTTGTACGCTTGTCGAATGCGGGCTTGTCCTGTCCAGACTGGCCGACATGTTACGGACAAGCCGCGTGGCCGCAGTCGGCGGAGGAAGTCGCCGATCACGCCGCGAGCGCGGTCCGCCCGGTGGAATCACACAAGACCTGGCGCGAACAATTCCACCGCCATCTCGCCGCGACGCTGGGTCTGCTGGTGCTGTCGCTCGGCATGCTCGCGGTGCGTGGACGCCGCCACGGTCTCGCGATTGTGCTCGGCGCCTGCGCACTGGTGGCAGCGTCGATCGTGCTGTACATGCAGCAGCGGTACACGCCGGCCGTGGTGTCGGCCGGCGCGGGCGAGGCGATCCTGCTGGCTGCCGCGTGGCGCTGGTCGAATTCGGACTTCGCCCGCATCGCCACCCTCACGCTCGCGGTCATCATCTTCCAGTCCATTCTTGGCATGTGGACCGTCACCTGGCTGCTGAAACCGGTGGTAGTGATGGCACATCTGCTCGGCGGCATGGCCACGCTCTCGCTGCTGGTGTGGATGGCCTGCCGTGCGTCGCCCAACGCGGTGGTGAGCGTGACAAGCGCGACCTTCGCGCGGCTGCGACCGATGCTGATCGTGGGCCTGGTGCTGGTCGTGATCCAGATCGCGCTCGGCGGTTGGGTTTCGGCGAACTACGCCGCGCTCGCCTGCGGCACCGATTTCCCGACCTGTCTCGGCCAGTGGTGGCCGGCGACGGATTTTGGCCAAGGTTTGGTGCTCTGGCGTGGCATCGGCGTCGACTACGAGGGTGGCGTGCTGGATGGCCCGGCGCGCAGTGCGATTCATCTGACGCATCGCTTGTTCGCGCTCGTGGTCGCGGGGCATCTGTTCGCACTGGCGCTGCGCTTGCATCGCACGCCGGGCGTGTCGATCTGGGGCGTGGTGCTCGCGATCCTGCTCGTGCTGCAAATCCTGCTGGGTGTCAGCAATGTCGTTGCCGGATTGCCGCTTGCGATTGCCACGATGCACAACGCCGGTGCGGCGCTGCTACTGTTCGTGCTGGTGTCGTTTCTTGCGCGGTTGCAACCGCAGGCCGCGCGTCACGATGCGACTAGAATGCCCACCTCATGACGTTGCACGCCCGCCAGTATTTCGAACTCACCAAGCCGCGCGTCGTGGCGCTGATCGTATTCACCGCCGTGATTGGCATGTTTCTGGCTGTACCGGGCCTGCCGCCCTGGGATCGTGCGTTGTTCGGCGGCCTCGGCATCTGGCTCGCGGCGGCCTCGGCCGCAGCGATCAATCACCTGATCGACCAGCGCATCGACGCCGTGATGGTGCGTACGGCGCATCGGCCGCTGCCAAGCGGCTCGCTGAACTCACGCCAGGTATTGGTGTTTGCGCTCGTCCTCGGCGCGCTTTCGATGGCGATCCTCGTCGCGCTTGTGAACACCCTGACCGCCTCGCTGACCTTCGCGTCCTTGATCGGCTACGCCGTGATCTACACCGGCTGGCTCAAGCGCGCTACGCCGCAAAATATTGTCATCGGCGGGATTGCCGGCGCCGCGCCACCGGCACTGGGCTGGGCCGCGATCACCGGCGAACTGCATCCGCATGCCTTGTTGCTGGTGCTGATCATCTTCGTCTGGACCCCGCCACATTTCTGGGCGCTCGCGATCTACCGCCGCGAAGACTACGCACGCGCCATGATCCCGATGCTGCCGGTGACGCACGGCGTCGAGTACACCCGCTGGCATGTGCTGTTCTACACCGTGCTGCTGGTGGTGGTGACCGTGCTGCCCTGGCTCACCGGCATGAGCGGCCTGTTCTATCTCGGTGGCGCGCTGGTGCTGGGTGCGGCCTTCCTCTGGTACGCGATCCGTTTGATGAATCCGCCGAACGAACGCTTCGCGATGCAAGTGTTCAACTATTCCATCGTGTATCTGATGGCCTTATTCGCGTTTCTGCTGGCGGATCACTGGCTGATGCCGGCGACGACCCCGGCGACGATGCAGTTCGCGCCGGTGGCATGAGGCGTCGCAGCTAGAACCGTTCCGGTCGCAGCGCCGGGTCCGTCAATGGCGTGATTCCGACCGGGCCACGTCGCCACGGCGACGCGGGACGACCGGCGTAGAACACGTCGGTGAACAGGATCGCAGCGCGGCTGCCGTCGAATTCAAGATCGATGGAGCCGCCGTCGGCGGTGACCAACGGGGTGGTCGGACAATGCGGACAGAAGCCGCGATGGCTGTTCATCGTCACGCGCGCGTCGCGCGTGTTGGTGCCCGTGCCGAGTACCCAGCGCGGCTGGTTTTGGTCATCGTAAAAATACGCAACGGCGCCGCGCACGTCGCCTTCGCTGAAGAGTCCCAGGCCCCAGCCGGGCTCGCGCGTGTCGTACCAGGCGCCGGTGTCATCGGGCACCGGGATCGCGTTGCCTTCGAAGAAGGTTTGCATCGGCTCACTGCCGCTGCGTGATCCGATGCGCCAATCGAACGTCGCGCGCCGCGCCTCGCTGAACGTCAGACGCAGCTCGCCAACGACGCTGCCGCTCGCGGCGCCCGTGGTCGGATTCCAGACGTAGCGCTGCAGCTCGCCTACCCACCCGGTTGATCCCGGGGTGAATGGCGCAGCGGCGAGGTACCAGATGGGGGAGCCGTCTTCGAGATAGGTGTACCAGGCCACCGACAGCACATTGCCGACGAACTCCAGATCGATGCCATGCCCGCTACGTTGCGGGTTGTACCAGGGCCCGACGGCCGGGCGCAGCGTGGTGGAAGCGGCATCGGCAGGATTCGAACCCTGACGCCGTTCGACGCCATCGCCGATGCCATCGCCATCACGATCGATGCCCAGGCGTTGGCCCAGCCCGTTAGGCACGGCGGTCCAGGTCTGGGGCGCGGACGCGGACGCGCGCGATTGCAACGTCGCCGCCGTCAGCGCGGTGGTTCCGTCGTCGCTGCGGAAAAGATCGACGTCGGCGGCGTAGACGTAGCCTGCCCGCGCCGCTCTCACTACCAGATCGATCGCGCCCGCGTCGGCGAGCGCCAGCAGCTCGCCGGCGCGTACTGGCAGTGCGCCACCGGAGTTGGTGACCTGCTGCCCGACGGCAGCGTGGCTGTCTCGCGACAGCGGCGTTTCGCCGCCCAGCAGCGGATTGGCGAAGCCGAATTCCGAGCCCGAGAACGCAAGCAGCAACGCCACCAGATCCGCGACGTCCCGATCCGATTGCACCCTGAAGGCGCGCGCCGAGAAAAAACGTGCAAGCGAATCCACCGAGCCGTCGTGCAGGAAACCGAAACCCGCTGCGTTGTCGGTGCGCGTGGTCTCGAATCCGACCTTCTCATACTGGTTGCGCAACTGCGGCACCTTGATCGACACATTGGTCGAGCCATCGACGCTGACGATGCCCAGATGGTTTTCGCCGTGCGGGCCCTTCGGCATCACGCTGCCGCCGGCCGACACCGCCAGCACGCCGAGAAACAGCGCACCGTTGGTGGCCATGCCGGTGGGCAGGGTATGGCAATTGGCGCACTGGAACGGCGGGTCGAGCAGGCCGTGCGTGAACAGATCCAGTCCACGCCTCGCATTGCCGGAACCCAAAGGCTGTCCCGCCATCGCAAAGCGTCCGGTGGTGTAGTGCCCTTCCAGCGACAACGCCGAGGGCAAGCTGTTGTCGGTATTCCGAAACGGATTGGGCGGAAAGGTCACAGTCGCGAGGAAATCCTCGAACGCCTGCATCTCGGTCGCGCTCAACTCCGTGTCGTCGCCGAGCAAGCTCTTGAATGCGGGGTTGAACGCTTCGATTCCCGCGCGATCGCCGCGCCAATGGAACGGTTCGTGGCCGATGAGGTCCTGCATGGTCTGCGTGGTCATGGGGCCTTTCATCGCGTGAAAGTCCTGGCAGGGCTGCACGCCGACGGTGGTAATGCAGTTCTGGTCGAACGCGGCCGGTGGCTGCGACGGATCGCCCAGATCCCAGGCCAGACGATCGATGCGCGCGTCGACGTGGCAGGAGGCACAGGCCGCTTGTCCCAGGCCCGAGGTGCGATGGGCGTCGTAGAGCAGCGGACGACCCGCGCGAACCGCCGCGGGCAGTGGATTGAATGCCGCCACGCGTGCGATTTCGGTGCCGCGGGCGAGGTCCACGACCGACAGCGACACGGCGAAGTGATTCCACACGTACAGCCGGTTGCGCGCCTCATCCAATGCCAGCCCCACCGGGCCTTCGCCGACTTGGATCGGTGCACCTTGTCGAGCTCCACTTTGGTCGATGCCGATCACATTGTTCGACCCCAGACCCGCGACCCAACCGCGCTGCCCATCCGCGCTCCATACGATGGCGCGCGGATCGCCGACGGAGCGGTCGCGCTCGCTCTGCGCCACGACGGACTCGCGATAATCCAGATGCGGATTCAGATCCACGATGCTGCGCGTTGGTGTGGTGCCCGGCGTCACGCGCGCGAACTGCGAAAGCACGAAGCGGCCGTTGACGTTGGGCTCGAAGCGCACTTCGTTGCGTGCCTGCGTTCCGACCAGGGCGACGTCGCCGCTGGCGGGATTGACCGCCAGCGCCGTGACGATATTCATCAGGCCGCTGACGTAACGAACCTGCAGCGAGTCGACATCGATCACGGCCAGATCGCGATCCGGCAAATCCCAACCTACGGGACGGCCCGAGGCCGCTGCCATCGGTCCGGACACGAAGGCGGTCCAGTCGCGCTGGTTATCGTCGAGCCAGCGGCCGGTGTCGGACTTGCGCACGATCAAGCCAACCCTCGGCGGAACCACCGCAGGATGGATAAGCGGCTCGAATAAGGTGCCCATGTTCGGCGGCGGATTCTGTCCGCCGTAGGGCCCACGCGGATCGCTCACCGCATTCGGCAACGCCAGAATGGGGTCGCGCAGACCGCCCGCCAGAATCGTCGTGGCATTGCCGGATTCGAAGATCGCCGCGTAGACGCTGCGGCCGTCGCGGCTCACCGCCAGCGCGCGTGGATCTTCGCCCAGGATCGGAATCGAGATCGGCGCTGCCGACACGTCGCCCAAGGCAAACACTTGTACCCGGTTGGCCTGCGAGCAGCTCACGAACGCACGGCTCCCGGCGAACACCACGTCGAAGGGTTCGTCCGCGGTCGGCAAGGTCGCCATCACCACGCGACTCGTCACGTCGACGATGCTGATGGAATCGGAAATGTGGTTCACCACCCACAGTTCTGTCGCGCTGCGAAACCGCACCGACACCGGATCGACCCCGACCACCACGTGACCCACCGGCACCGCCTCGCCGCCGGCGATATCGAACAACTGCACCCGTTGATCCGCGGTGTGCGCGACCGCCAACAGACGACCGTCGGGGCTGCGGTCGAGCGCGTGGACCGGGTGGTTTTCCCAGTTGACGTGCGGAAGGTCGGCCGCCGCGCTGTGGAAAGCGGCGGCAAGGAAAAACATGCTGGACAGGGCGCGAAACATGGAGGATCACCGGGTCGAATGAATGTCGAGCATACGCTCGCGGCAAGCGAGCGCGGCTACTCGTTCAGCAGATGCTGCTGCCAGAACAGCATGGACGCCGCGCCGTAGTAATCCGCATTGGTTTTCTTGCCGAAGCCATGGCCTTCGTCCTTGAACAGCAGGTACCAGACGTCGCCGCCGTTGCCGCGCACCTTGGCGACAATCTGCTCGGCTTCGGTGTGCGGCACGCGGGGGTCGTTGAGACCTTGCGCCACGAACAGCGGCTTGGTGATCTTGTCAGCGTTGTTAAGCGGCGCGATTTTTTCGTGGAAGGCACGCATCGCGGGTTCGCGCTCATCGCCGTATTCCACCCGGCGCAGATCGCGGCGATAGCTTTCGGTGTTCTTGAGAAACGTGCCGAAGTCGGAGATGCCGACCACATCGACGCCGGCGCGCAGACGCTCGTTGTAGTGCGTCATGCTTGCCAGCACCATATAGCCGCCGTAGCTGCCACCCGCGAGGCCAACGCGATTCTTCTCCAATTCCGGTTGCAGCGCGATCCAATCCAGCAACGCGCCGATGTCCTTGACCGAGTCTTCGCGCTTCAGGCCATTGTCCAGTTGCAGATAGGTCTTGCCGTAACCCGATGAGCCGCGCACGTTCGGCACCAGCACCGCAATCTTCATCTCACGCAGCAGGAACTGGATCGTTGCATTGAAGGTAGGAAATGCCTGCGCCTCGGGGCCGCCGTGGATGTTGATCAGCACCGGAAACGGGCCATCACCTTCGGGCCGGTAATAGAACGCCGGGATCGAACGCGGCTTGCCATCGACCTGGTCGAAGCTCGGATAGCGCACCAGGGTCGGGGCGAGGAAGCGTTTCGAATCCAGACCACCGACTTCGCTCGCGGTCCACTGCGTGAGCATGGATTGCGTGAGGTCAATCACGTAGACATCGCTGGGAGACGTGGCCGAATTGAGCGTCAGCGCGAGCTTGCCGCCATCGGGCGAGAAACCGAGACTCGCGATGATGCCGACCGGCAGGGCGGGCAGCACGATCGGCGTGTGCCCGGGAATCGTGCGTACGTGCAGGCGCCCGATGCCGTCCTCGTTGCTGACATAAGCCAGATGTCTGCCGTCGGGCGCAACGTCCACCCGCGTCACATCCCAAGGGGTTTCGGCGCTGAGCACGGTCGGCGCACCGCCAGCCGGATCGTGATGACGCAAGCTGAGGAATTCGCTTTCCTCGTCGGAGACGAAATACACCTGCTTGCCGTCCGGCGCGAATACGAAGGCACGGAACGCGGCCTTGCCGCCATCGACCGGGAACAGGCGCAGCTTGCCGCTTTGCAGGTCGACGACACCGGGATACATCTCGTTGATCGAGACGCGTTTGATCACCAGCAGGCGCTTGCCGTCGGGCGAGAAGTCGCTCGCATACCAGGCGCCGCCTTCGGCGACCACCGCGCTCGCCTTGCCACTGCGCATGTCGCGCACCCAGACATCGGTGTCGGTGCCGTTGCGCGCGGTGCTCGACCAGGCCAGCTGGGTGCCGTCGCGCGACCAAAGCGGGCTCTCGTTGCGACTGCGCTTACCATCGGTCAGCAGCAGGCTCTCGCGGCTGTCGAGGTCGTACCAGTACAACTGCCAGAATTCCGAACCGCCAACGTCCCTGCCGAACACGAATCCATTGCCACCCTTGGCAGGTGCCGTGGACACGCTGTTGATCGGCTCGCGGTGGAAGGTGAGCTGCTCGCGCATTCCCATCGGCATGCGGACCCGGTGGGCCTGGGTGGTCTCGCCGAAACGCGTAGTGACAATCAGGCTGCCGTCGCCGAGCCAGCCGCCGAAGCTCGCGCCGCGCGTGTTCTGGTACCGCGCCAGGCGCTCCACCAGCTCGTCGGGCACCGTCGGGATGTTCTCGCTGACACGAGCGCCGACTTCCTCGCGCTGTACCGGCGGCGGCGCGGTTTCGATGGCACGGGACGCGCTGCAGACGAGTGCAAGGGAGAGCAGGATGGAACGCATGGCGGCATCGATTCTCGTATCAAGCCGCGAGGATAGCGTACCTGGCTGCTCGCCTATCCCTGAGGCACTGGCGCACGCATCTCGCGCTGCAAGGCCAGCAGTTCGCGTTTCTCGTCGCCGCTAAGCTCGCTCAGTCCGCGCGCGAGAAGTTCCTCCTCGCGCTGCTTGAGCGTGAGCCGGTTGAGGCCGACGATCGCACCATCGAACTCCTGAGCAAACTGCTCGCCGGGGATCAGTAGATCCTGCATCAGCAGCTTGTGCAGCGCGGCGGTTTCTTCGCGGTCGGCGAAGTGCTCGAGCACGACACCGGCGCTGATGTCGGGTCGCTCGCGGCATAGCGTCAGCAACTCCATCAGCAGCGAAATTCCGGGCTGGCGCAACGCAGAAAACAGATACGGCGGTTCGAGCGCTTGCGCCAACGCGGGTTGCTGCAACAGCAATGCGATGGCAGTACGCACCAGGCTGCGTTTGTGTGTCGGCGCGACATGACGCGGAAAGGGTGATTCCCGCGGCTTCGCGACCGCGCGCAAAGCGCCCACGCCGGTCAATTCGGTCAGCCGTTGTTGCATCAGGTCGCGGAAAGCGCCGTCAGGAATCTTCTCCAGCATCGGTCGCGCACGCTCGGCAAGCCGCGCCCGACCGTCCAGTGTGGCGAGGTTGATCTCCTTGGATTGCTCGGCGTAAAAGAATTCCGAGAGCGGCGTGGCGTTCTTTAGGCGCGCATCGAAGCCATCCGCGCCTTCGCTGCGCACGATGGTGTCCGGGTCTTCGCCTTCGGGGAGAAAAAGAAAGAAGGCCTGACGACCGTCGCGCATGCGCGGCAACACCGACTCCAGCGCCTTCCATGCCGCGCCGCGCCCGGCGCGGTCGCCATCGAAGCAAAAATAGACGTCGGCTGCATTGCGGAACAACAGTTCCGCATGGTCGGAGGTGGTCGCGGTGCCGAGCGTCGCCACCGCGGTGGTGACGCCGTACTGGAACAGCGCCACCACGTCCATGTACCCCTCGACCACGATCAGTCGCGGGATCTTCGAGTGCGCCTGCCGCACCTGCCACAGACCGTAGAGTTCGCGGCCTTTGTGGAACAGCGTGGTCTCGGGTGAATTCAGATATTTCGGGCCATCGTCTTTTTCCAACACCCGGCCGCCGAACGCGATCACGCGCCCGCGGCGATCGTGGATCGGAAACATCACCCGATCGCGGAACTTGTCGTAGACGCGACCGGCGTCGTTCTTCGACAACAACCCGGCCTGATCGAGCAACTTGAGCCGACGTTCGTCGCCGCCCAGCGCGGATTTCAGCGCTTCCCAGCCATCGGGCGCGTAGCCGATGGAGAAGCGCGCGCGGTTCTCGGCGTCGACACCGCGGCGATCGAGATAGGTCTGTGCCTTGGGAACGGCGGCGAGCTGTTTGACGAAGAAGCCGGCCGCCGCATCGAGGACGGAGTAGAGATCGCGCGACTCGCCGCTCTCGTTGCGCTGCTGGGTCTCGCGCGGCACTTCCAGACCGACGCGCTTGGCCAGTTCCTCCACCGCGTCGAGGAATTCGAGCCGGTCGTACTCCATCAGGAACTTGAGCGCGGTCCCGTGCGCGCCGCAACCGAAGCAATGATAGAACTGCTTGGTCGGCGACACCGTGAAGGATGGCGAACGCTCGTCATGGAACGGACACCGCGCCGAATACTCGCGCCCCTGCCGCTTCAACGGAACCCGCGCCCCGATCAGCTCGACCAGATCGGTGCGCGCGAGGACATCGTCGATGAAGGCGTCGGGGATGCGGGCCATGGCCACAGTTTATTCGTTGTCGGCGCAGCGTATATGCTCGGCCCAATTCAATGCTGGAGTCCGTCGTGGTTCGATCGCCGTCTCGATTCGCGTTCTTTCTCACCTGTTTTGCTGGAGCCATGGCGGCGACCGAGCCGCAGAGCCCTGCTGCCCGGATGTACGACGAGATTTCGACCTATCGCGATCCGCATGCGGAGGTGATCCATGGCGGCAAGATCGCCGCGCCGGAAGAACTAGCGAGAATCAGGTCCGATCTGCGCCGAGCCCTGCGCCGTATGGACGAGACCGACGTGCACGATCTGGGAGAAGGCAATCTTCATCTGCGCTTCCGCCGCTTCAACCTGCTGATGGATCTAGTCAAGATTGAGGCGCGCGCCGGCAACGATGACGCTGCGCTCGACGCTTGGGATGCGCTTAGCCGGTTTGCCTGGATGTCGATGGCGAGTTCGCCGCTGGCTAAGGACGAACACGTCGCGCCCCTGATGAAGCATCCCCGCTACGCGCCGATCGCCGCGCGTCAGCGCGCCGCCGTCTGGCTTTCTGGCGCGCCATCGCTAGCCACGCCGTATCGAGCGCAACTGCCAGTGGCCGAACGCATCGCCGGTCTGTCGCGCCTGTGGAGCGCCGCGCGCGAGGGCTTCGTTTGGTTCGATCATGTGCCCGATCTCGACTGGGATGCGGCGTATCTGGCGGCGATTCCCAAAGTGATCGCGGCAGCGGACACCGAGGCCTACTACCGGGAATTGATGCGCTTCGTTGCCCTGCTGCAGGACGGACACAGCAATGCCTATCCGCCCGACGTGATCCAGGAGCGCTTCTACTCGCGACCTGGTTTGCGTACCGCGCGTGTCGAGGGCAAGGTCATCGTGACCCAGGTACGAGACAGGGCGCTGATGACGCACGGCGTCGAGGTCGGCGACGAGTTGGTCACCATCGACGGCGAGCCGGTAGACCTCTTCGCGCAGCGCGAGATCGCGCCCTTCCAGAGCAGTTCCACAGTGCAGGATCGCGAGCTGCGAACCTACACCTATTCCCTGCTGTCGGGGCCGGCGGATCGGTCGGTGCACTTGGGCCTGGCGCATGCCGACGGGAAGCGCTACAAGGTCGAGGCGCGACGTTCGGGCTACGCGGCGGTGAAAGCGCCTGTCTCCCGCCCATTCGAGCTTCGGTCGGACGGCGTGGCGGTGCTGCGGGTGCCGCAGTTCGTGGACGATGCGGGACTCAAGCAGCTGCGCGAGAACGCGGACGTCGCGCAGTCGGCCAAGGCCTGGGTGATCGACCTACGCGGCAACGGCGGCGGCAGCAGCGACTTCGGTTTGAGCGTGCTGGCTCACTTGACCGATGCGCCAGTGCCGACCACTCGCTCTTTCCTGCCCGAATCCACGCCGCTCAACCGTGCGCGCAGCGGCAAGGACGCCGCGATCGAATGGCGACCGCAGGAAGACGGGAGCTTCGATGAGAAAGCGCCGTGGACTTACGCGGGGCCGGTGGCGCTGTTGATTGATGCGCGTACGTTTTCCGCCGCGGAGGACACCGCGGCGGCGTTCAAGCTGATGCGGCGCGGTCGCATCTACGGCAGCGCCAGTGGTGGTAGTACCGGACAACCGTGGCAGTTCGAACTGCCGGGCGGCGGGTCGGCGCGGATTTGCGTCAAGCGCGACGAGTATCCCGATGGCACAAGTTTCGTTGGCGTCGGCGTGCTGCCGGATGTCGCGATGGCGTTCAGCGTCGAAGACATACGGCAGGGTCGCGACCCGGTCCTCGAACGCGCTGCGGCAGATGTGCTGGCGGTGGGCGCGAACGCGGTCAGGACGACGTCGGGCAAGCCTTAGCCAGCACGGTGGGCAGGGCTGACAAGCCCAGCGCTCTCTGGCGGACGCGCGGGGCGGGTCAGTCCCGCCTGCAACGCAGCGTCGTTGGGCTCAGCCGGCGAGTTTCTGCTTCACCAGCGCCGAGGCCAGCCCCATATCGGCGCGACCGGCGATGCGCGGCTTGAGCACGGCCATCACTTTGCCCATGTCCGCCGGGCTGGTGGCGCCGCTTTCGGCGATCGCCTGGACCACTTCGGCGGTCAGCTCGTCGGTGCCCATCTGCGCGGGCAGGTAGGTCTGGATCACCCCCAACTCATAGCGCTCGACCGCGGCGAGATCCTCGCGCTTCGCGGCCTCGTACTGGGTGATCGAATCCTTGCGCTGTTTGACCATCTTTTCCAGCACCGCCAGCACGATGGCGTCGGTGATCTCGATGCGTTCGTCGACTTCGCGCTGCTTGATGCCGGCATTGATCAGGCGGATCACGCCGAGGCGGTCCTTTTCGCCGCTCTTCATGGCGGCCTTCATGTCGTCGGTGAGTTGCTGTTTGAGGGTCATGGCGTCAATCCTCGAAGGTGGGAGCGGAGAAATCAGGTCCGCAGAAACACCGAAAGCCGGCGACGCAAGGCGGGCCGGCTTTCGGTAGCACAACAGCGATTGGATGGTGGGCCGCAGCCCACCCAATCAATACAAACGCTGGCGCTTGGTGACGTCGCGCGACACGCGGCGCAGATGACGCTTCACCGCGGCAGCGGCCTTGCGCTTGCGCTCTTGCGTGGGCTTCTCGTAAAACTCGCGCTTGCGGGTTTCGGCCAGAACGCCGGCCTTCTCGCAAGTGCGCTTGAAGCGGCGCAGGGCAAACTCAAAAGGCTCGTTTTCGCGGACTTTGACGCTAGGCATGAATGCTCCAGATAGAGGTTTCGACCCGTCTGGACGGGCGAGCCGCGTATGATACGCGCGGGGGCCCCGACCGCGCAAGGGTGGTCAGGGATGAGCTCCAATGGCCAGTTCCAGTCGCCAGAGAAGCGGAACCTCGCCCCGACACTTACTGGCCACTGGAACTGGCCATTGGAATTGAGCTCTATGAAAGTCCTTGGCATCGAAACCAGCTGCGACGAGACCGGGGTGGCGGTGTACGACACCGACGCCGGGTTGCGCGCGCACGCACTTTACAGCCAGGTCGAGCTGCACGCCGAGTACGGGGGCGTCGTGCCCGAACTAGCCAGCCGCGACCACGTGCGCAAACTGCTGCCGTTGATCCGCCAGACCCTGGACGAAGCTGGCCTGCGCCTGTCGGAACTTGATGGCGTGGCCTATACCGCGGGTCCCGGCCTGGTCGGTGCCTTGCTGGTCGGCGCCGCCGCCGGGCGCGCGCTGGCGTGGGCGCTGGAGGTTCCGGCGATCGGCGTGCATCACATGGAAGGCCATTTACTGGCGCCGCTGCTGGAAGCTGAACCGCCCGCACCGCCGTTCGTGGCCTTGCTGGTTTCCGGCGGCCACACCCAGTTGATGGAGGTTTCCGCGATCGGCCAGTATCGCCTGCTGGGCGAAACCCTCGACGACGCTGCCGGCGAAGCCTTCGACAAGACCGCCAAGCTGATGGGCCTGCCGTACCCGGGCGGCCCGCATCTGGCGAAACTGGCGGAACGGGGCGAACCGGGCGCGTACAAGTTCTCGCGCCCGATGACCGATCGACCCGGACTCGATTTCAGTTTCTCCGGTCTCAAGACCCAGGTCTTGCTGGCCTGGCAGCGCAGCGATCAAGGCGAACAAACTCGCGCCGACATCGCGCGCGGCTTCGAGGATGCGGTGGTCGACACGCTGGCGATCAAGTGCGGACGCGCGCTGGATGCAACCGGCGATCGCACCCTGGTCATCGCGGGCGGCGTCGGGGCGAATCTGCGACTGCGCGCCAAGCTTGCGGCGCTGGCAGCCAAACGCGGGGCGCAGGTGTGCTTTCCGCGTCCGGCGTTCTGCACTGACAACGGCGCGATGATCGCGCTCGCCGGCGCCTTGCGCCTGCAAGCGGGTCAACACGAAGACGCATCGGTGTCGGTGCGACCGCGCTGGGACATGGCGACGCTGGCCCCGCTGAGCTGAGGATTAGGACATGGACAAGGTTTTCATCGAAGGCCTCGAAATAGAAACCCTGATCGGCATCTACAACTGGGAGCGCAAGATCCGTCAGCCGCTGGTGTTCGATCTCGAGATGGGTTTCGACAATCGCAAACCGGCGGCGAGCGATGCGATCGAGGACACGCTCGACTACAAGGCGGTCAGCAAGCGCCTGATCCAGTTCGTGTCGGACTCGGATTACGGCCTGGTCGAAACGTTGGCCGAACGCTGCGCCGAACTGGTGCTGAAGGAATTCGATGTGGCCCAGGTGCGGCTCAAGCTCAGCAAGCCGGGCGCGGTGCGCGGTGCGCGCGCGGTCGGCGTGATCGTCGAACGCAGCCGCTGAGTCGCGGTCGACACGACGATGGGCATCGCGTATCTGAGCCTCGGCTCCAATCTCGACCCCGAGCGGCACCTGCGCGCCGCTGCCGCGGCCCTGCGCGAACGCTTTGCCGCGGTGCAGATATCGGCGGTAAAGTTCTCGCCCGTGTATCGCGTGCCGGCGGTGGGATTCGAAGGCCCGGATTTTCTCAACGCGGCGGCGGTGCTCGACAGCGATCTTGATCCTTTCGCGCTGGATGCCTGGCTGCATGAGCTGGAAGACGAGCAGGGCCGGCGTCGCGACGTGCCGCGCTTTTCCTCGCGCACGCTCGACCTCGACCTGGTGTTCTACGACGACATCGTGCTGAAGGGTCCGGGGCATCTCGAACTGCCGCGCCCGGAACTGCGGCACGCCTTTGTGCTCAAACCGCTCGTCGACGTGGCTTCGGATTTTCGCGATCCGCGAACGCAGCGCACGCTGGCCGAACTTTGGGCCGCACACCCGGAATACGCGACACCGCCGACGCGGATCGAACTGCTTCTGTGAGCCAGCGCTAGATGGAAAGCGTGCGCCCGCCATCCACGCGCAGGATCTCGCCCGTGGTATAGCCAGCGTCACGCAGCAGGAACAGCACGGCGGTGGCGACGTCTTCGGGCGCCCCTGCGCGTTTCAGCGCCGTGTGTTCGATCAGCGCCTGCTGATCGGTATAGGCCTTGCCTGAGTCTGGCCACAGCACCGCGCCGGGCGCGACGCCATTCACCCGTACTTCGGGGCCGAGTTTGCGTGCAAGCGAGTAGGTCAGCATCTGCAGCGCGGCCTTCGCCATGCAGTAGACGGTGTGATGCCGCAGCGGACGGTCGGCATAGATGTCGACCAGGTTCACGATCGCGCCGCGTGTGGCGCGAAGATGCGGGGCGGCGGCTTGGGCGAGGAAGAACGGCGCCTTCGCGTTGGACGCGAACAGCGCGTCCCAATCGGCTTCGGTGGTCGCACCGATAGGGGTCGGGTGAAACGCGGAGGCGTTGTTCACCAGCGCATCAAGCCGGCCGAAATGCGCGACGAGGGCTTCGATGAGGACCGGCAGATGCACGGTATCGGCCAGTTCGGCCTGCAACACCAGGGTGCTGTGCGGGCGCCGCGCTTCGAGTTCGGCCTGCAGTTCCGCGATCTCGGTGGTGGAGCGTCGGAAATGCAGGGCCAGATCGTAGCCGGCCGCGTGCAGGGTGCGCGCAATCTGTGCGCCGACGCGTTTGGCGGCGCCGGTGACGAGGGCAACCGGGCGGGGATCGGTCATGCAGTGCTCCGGCGGCGGAGCCGTTATCCTGACGCCTGGTTCCGCAAGTTTCCAGACATGGTTTCGAGTTCGCTGCCTCTTCCCGATGCCGATGCGCTGACG
>JBKJTK010000061.1:0-6161 GCA_046590875.1 Chiayiivirga sp. | reverse complement strand
CGACGACCAGTACCGGGCCGGACGGCATCGCCCGCACCAACGTCGTGCTCGGCACCGACACCTCGCGCCTGGTGCGGGTGCGGGTGAGCCGCAGCGATGGCAGTGGCAACGTGCTGATCTATTCACTCACGATCAGTGCAACCGCCGTGGGCGAGGCGCTCGTACGGGAGTCCGGCGACGGCCAGTCCGGTCCGCCCGGTGCCCGACTGGGCGATCTCGTGGTGCGCTTCACTCGTAACAACGTGGGCGTCGGCGACGTGCCGGTGACGTGGCGCGTGGCGTCAGGTTCGGCGTTCCTGCTCGGCTCCACCACCACGCTCACCGGAGCCGACGGTACCGCCTCCATCGGCATTACCCTCGGCGATACGCTGGGTCCGGTGACCGTCATCGCGAATGCCGGAGGCGCGAGCACCACGTTCAGCCTGACCGTGGCGCCGACCCGCGCACTGAATTTGCGTTTGGTCTCGGGTTCCGGACAGCGCGGTCCGACCAGCACGCGGGCGGATGCGCCGATTGTGGTCGAGGTGTACGAATTGTTGGCCGATGGCACCGAACGGCCCGTGGCGGCGACTATCGACTGGCAACTTGTGTCGGGCAGCGCAGTTCTCGACGCTATTGAGACGACCACGGGTGCCAACGGCCGCAGCAACCTCGGCTTCGCCTTTGGCCCCGTCGCGGGCGAAGTCCGTATCCAGGCTCGCCTGCGAGGCGTCCTGCCCAACCCCGTGGTAAACGCGATTGCGACCAGCTTCGTGCCCACCCTGCGTATCGTCAGCGGCAACAATCAGACCGGACCTGTCACAACCGCCTTGCCGCTGGCCCTCGTCGTTGCCATCGGCGACCCGGCCGCAAGCAAGACGCTCGCGGGCGTGGTCGTGACCTGGCGGGTGCTGGATGGCGGCGGCAACCTCGCCAGCGCGAGCACCACCACCGATGCCATGGGGCGTTCGTCGAACGCGCTCACCTTGGGGCCAGGCTTCGGCAGCAACCGGGTTGAAGCCGCCGTCTCGGGTGCTGGCAGCGTCGTATTCAGCGCCAACGGCATCGTGACCGGCGGCCAGTTCAGCATCGTCAGCGGCAACAACCAGACGCTGACAACCCAGCTTGCCTCCGCACCGCTGGTCGTCGAATTGCTTGCCGCGGCCAATCGTCCCGTCGCGGGCGCGAAAATCCTCTGGAGCGGCGACAACGCGACGCTCGCCAACGCGGAGACCGTCACGTCCAGCAACGGGCGCAGCAGCAATACGGCAATGCTGGTGATCTCGGGCGGCGGCGCGGTCACCGCGACGGTACAAGGCAGTGATGACTCGGTGAGCTTCATCATCCAGGGCGGTGTGGGCGAGATTCCCTCCCTTTCACCCACTCAGGACCAGGTCGCCGGCCAGATCGACCGCGCGTGCCCGGGGCTGCAACAAGTGGCGACCGATGCACCGAATTCGCTCGGCGACGAAGAGGTCGACTTCCTCGCGCGCTGTCTGGAATATGTCGAGAATGCCGGCGACCATCCCGACGAGGTCCAGGCGGCGCTGGATGAACTCATCACACGCGTCGCGGTCGCGCTGAGCCAGGCCGCGTTCGATACGCTTGCAACGCAACTGGGCAACCATGCCGTGCGCTTCGAGCAACTGCGTCAGCTGCGCATCGGCGCCCGCACGAACCAGGTGACGATGGGCCTGTGGACGCCGGACGGCTTGATGCCGCTGTCGCTGCTGCCCGCGATCCTGTACGGCAGCGACGACAGCGAAGGCGGCGACGAGGTCGGCGTCGATTTCGGACGTTGGGGGTTCTTCGCCACCGGCACGATCGGCCGCGGTGAAGCCAGCGCCGACTCGCGCTTGCCGGAGTATGACTTCGATACCAGCGGGATTACCGCCGGCGTCGACTATCGGTTCACCGATCAGTTCGTTGCCGGCGCCTCGCTCGGCATCGCGCAGCACGACACCGAACTGGCAAACGACGGCGGCAGTCTCGATACGTCCGGTTGGGCGGTCTCCGGCTATGCCACCTGGTTCAACGAACGCTTGTGGTATGTCGACGGCGTATTGAGCTACGGCAGCAACAGCTACGACCTGATGCGCCGCATCCGCTACGCCATCACCGCGCTCGATGGCGGCCGCACGATTGTCGATCAGGTGGCGTCGGCCAGCACCGACGGCAGTCAGCTCGGCGCCTCCTTCAGCGTCGGGCGTGACTTCCCGCGCGGCGCCTGGAACTTCAGCACCTACCTGCGTGGCGACTACGGCCGCAGTTCGTTCGACGGCTACACCGAGCGCGCCATCGCGGGCCAAGCCGGTGAAGGCCTGGTGCTGGCGGTGGACCCGCGCAGCCTGACCACGATGGCGGCCACGCTTGGTGGCAAGGCCACGTGGATCCTGAGCCGCGATTGGGGGATTTTGATGCCGCACGCGCAACTCGAACTGCAGCACGAGTTTGACGACGATCCGCAGCAATTGGCGACACGCTTCGCCTTTGATCCCACCGCCACGCTCGCGACCTTCAACGGCCAGGAAGTCGACAGCGACCAGTTCAACGTGGGGCTCGGCCTGTCGGCCTTGTTCCCGGGCGGACGTTCGGCCTATGTCTACTACGAGCGTCTGATGGGGTCCGAACGCCTCAGCCAGGACACCTTATCGATCGGCGTGCGGCTCGAATTCTGATCATGTCGCTACGACGACCAGCCTGCTGTACCCGCGCCCGGCCCCCGGGCTCCAGCGCAGGGCGCTTGCGCAGCTTTCATGCCGCACGGCATCATGTGAACCGCGTCCACATGGGAGGGGACATGGGCCGCGGCTACTGCCGACTCGGTACATCCGCGGGTTTGCAGCGGCTTTTTACTTCCCTGTCCGCCGCCCGTACCGGTACCGCGACCGCATGATCGAATTCGGCCACCTCAGCCACGTGGGCTTGCGACGCGAGCACAACGAGGACACCTATTACGGCGACGGCGAACTGGGCCTCTGGCTCGTCGCCGACGGCATGGGCGGGCACGAATTCGGCGAGGTCGCCAGCGCGCTGGCGCGCGACACGATCGTGCGCGAGATCAACGCCGGCCGCCCGCTGGCGCAGGCGATCCAGGCCGCCGACGAGGAAATCATCCGGCATTCGCGTCGACGCGCCGAGGCGTTGCCGATGGGCACCACCATTGCCGCGGTGCGCGTTTCGGGCGACCGCTTCGAGATCGCCTGGGTTGGCGATAGCCGCATCTATCTTTGGAATGGCGAATTACGCCAGATTTCGCAAGATCACTCCTACGTGCAGGAACTGATCGACCAGGGCGCGATCACCGCGGAACAGGCGCGCAGCCATCCGCATCGCAACGTGGTGACGCAGGCGCTTGGCGTCACCGATCCGCAGAGCCTCAAGGTCGAGACCATCAGCGGCGAGTTCAAACAAGGGATGCAGTTGCTGCTCTGCAGCGATGGTCTGACGGAAGAAGTCGACGACGGATCGATCGCGCGCGTGTTGGCCAAGCGCGACCTCTCTGCCCAGGAATGCGTCGATCAGTTGATCGTCGCCGCGCTCGACGGCGGCGGATCTGACAACGTCACGGTCGTGGTGGTGCGGCGCAGTTGAGTCGCACCGTGGGCCGTCGACGCACCGTCTGGCTAGACGTCATGCAATCGGTGTCGACCGCTCAGCCGCCCAGGGCGCGTTTCTCGGCCTGAACCTGCAGTCCCTGGAGCTCGGTGTTGTCCGGCTCGGCCTTCAGTCCGTCGGCCGCGATGTTGCGGCACTGCGACCAAATCTCGCGATCGCACAGCGCCCTCGCGGACTTGAGATAAAACGCCGCGACCTCGCCTAATCCGTTCTTCGCGGCCGCATTGTCGGGCTCGACCGCCAGCACGCGTTTGTAGAGATCTACCGCGTTCTCCCCAGGCGGAAACGTCAGGCTGCGCCCAGGCTCCTTCGTCGTCCCGTGATCCTTGTAGGCGTCGGCCTGCATCAGGATCGACGCCACCTCATTGGAGGGGTCGTCGACCGGCTTGGGTACCTTGATGGTGGGCGGGTCCGATGGCGTCAGCGTCATCTCGATCGGCGTCGAAGTGGATGGCCCCGGGTCAACCGGCGGCGGCGCATCCGGTCGCAACGCAAACCACATGCCCAGACCGAGCACCGCCGCGAGCATCGCGCCGACGGCCGGAAATAACCAAACCGGCCGCTCGTTCGTCACCGCCGACGTCCGCTGAGTCGAAGGATCGGCAAGCCGGTTGGTACCTTTCGAGCGCTTGCGAGCAGCGCGCGCCTGGCTGATCGAGGCTGCCTGCGGCGAAGCGGCCAGCAATTGTTCCAGCGACTGGATGAAGGCCTCACCCGAAGCCGGGCGGTTCGCCGGCAGCTTGGCCATCAGCGTATCGATCAGGGGTTGCAGCCAGGCATATTCCGGCGGCAGCACCGGCACCGGCTGAGTCACGTGCATCAATGCGACGGTGAACGGATCGGAAGCCTGGTAGGGCGTATGCCCGAGCAGCATCTCGTAGATCACCGCACCCAGCGCATACAGGTCAGAACGGCCGTCGACTTGCTCGGCGCGGGCCTGCTCGGGGCTCATGTAGTCGGGCGTTCCGATCGAGGCGCCGGCCATCGTGGCACCGCCGCTCGAATCCATCGCCTTGGCGATGCCGAAATCCGCCAGGACCGCGGTGCCATCAGCCTTGAACAGGATATTGCCGGGCTTCACGTCGCGATGGACGAAGCCTTTCTGGTGCGCAAAATCCAGACCGCGCGCGACGTCGCAGGCAACATCCAGCGCCTCGGCGACGCTAAGCCCGGCGTGAATGCGTTCACGCAGGGTGCCGCCGGGAATGAATTCGGCGGCGAGGTAATACACCGTGCCATGCGAGCCGATGTCGAACACCGTCACCAGATTCGGGTGACTGAGCTTGGCGGTGATCCGGCCTTCCTTGAGGAAGCGATCGGTGAACTCTGCATTTGCCGCCAGCGCCGGCGCCATCACCTTGAGCGCAACCTCGCGATCCAGCGATTCCTGCACCGCGAGGAACACCGAAGCCATCCCGCCCTCACCGATCGGCCGCAGGATGCGGTAGCCGGGGATACGGATGTCGACGGAGCGGAGCAGGACGGTAGAGGTCACGATGAGTCGACCACGGGGCGATGCCCGATTATGCCCAGAACCCCTGCGGAATTGGCGCGGACAGGCCTGGGTCGTCGCGGGGACGGGAGCGAGTGCCGAATCAAGAGACGTTTACGCAAAGAACGCAAATGAACGCAAAGAAGAGATTCTGAGTCTGGCTTCTCGCGCTGACCTGCCGTATTGCCGAGATCCATTCACGCCTTTATTTGCGTTTCTTGCTTTCGCTTCTTATTTGCGTTCTTTGCGTAAACGTCTGTTGCCCTTCGCTCCGCGTCCCGCCTACCCCGCCGCTCGACGCAGTGCGCGCAGCGCCGCAACGAATGCGCCCATGTTGTAGCTGTTCTCGTTCTCGACCTTGGCGTAGACGGCGTCGACCTTCGCCTTCAAGGCGTCGGCTTGCGCGCCGTCCAGCGCCTTGGCGGTCTCGAACGCGACGATCACGCTAGACGCCGCCATCGCAGCCTGTTCGGCGGCGGAGAAATCGCGAAACTCGCCGCGATCCGCGTCGGCCAACAGGCTGTCGAGGATCGGGCCGAGGCTGTCGGCAGCGAAGCTATGCGCTGCAACTTGCGGCAGCAGGGACTTCACGTTGTCGCGCAACTTGCGAGCCGCTGCCGCGGTGGCATCGCGGCCGACCGTCGTGGCCTTGTGCAGGTCGCGCGTGAGCTGAGATATCCGCTGCGCACCCGCGCCGTCCACCGCCGAAAGCACGTGGCGGAACATCACCAGATTGGCGTCGTTCAAACGCACCACGCCCGGCCCCAATCCTGTCCCTTGACGCGGTGCCCACTGGCCGCCGTCCATGCGACGGTGGCAGGCGTGGCAGTCGAACAACACCAGTTCCGGGAAAATGCCGTTCCAACCGTGCTTGGGGTCGAGCAACGTATCGAGCTGAGTGACGGCCGCAACCCCCTGCCCCACGCCCCAGTCGCGCACGCCGTTGAACTCGCCTTTGCGCGCGATGTAGTCGTCGTCGACTTCGTAGTGCGGGTTGATCCAGGTGAAGGTGTCGAGTTCGAAGCTCAGGCGCGGATGCCCGGCGCCCATGATGCGGTGCGTGATCATGCGT
>JBKJTK010000018.1:0-7436 GCA_046590875.1 Chiayiivirga sp. | reverse complement strand
ACGGCCACGTCGTGTTCCTTGCCGAGCTTGAGCTCGGGAATCTCGACGCCAGCCGGCAGCGTGAGGTCCGACAGATGCAGGATGTCGCCTTCCTTGAGGTCGATCAGGTCGACCTCGATGAATTCCGGCAGATCGCGCGGCAAGCAGGCGATCTCGACTTCGTTGAGCTCGTGCATGATCAGCACGCCGCTGATCTTGCCCGCCGGCGATTTTTCCTCGTTCAGGAAATGCAGCGGCACAGAGACGCGGATCGATTCGTTCTCCGAGACACGCTGGAAATCGATATGCATGATTTGCGGCTTGAACGGATGACGCTGCATATCGCGCAGCAGCACCTTCTGCGCCGCGCCCTCGAGATTCAGGTCGAGGATCGCCGAATAGAACCACTCGTGCTGCGACGCGAGGAACACGTCGTTATGCTCGAGCTGGATGCTGACCGGATCCTGGTGAGCGCCGTAAACAATTGCCGGCACCTTGGCCGCATGACGCAGGCGGCGGCTCGCACCTTTCCCCTCGTCCTTGCGGTTGGTGGCCTTGAGTTCGTGTTGAGTAGCCATGTTGTGTTGCCTTCTTCAGTGATGAACCGCCTCGCGGCGGTGTAGCCACTCACCCGCGACCAGGGGAGTGGGTTTGAGAGGCCAAGCCTCCCGAAATCAGTCCACGTAAAGCGAGCTGACAGACTCCCCGAACGCAATGCGTCGGATCGTTTCAGCGAGCAACTCCGCCACGCCGAGCTGGCGAATGCGGCTGCAGGCGCGCGCCGCGTCCGTCAGCGGGATGGTGTCGGTCACCACCAGCTGGTCGAGCTGCGACGCCTCCAGGTTTGCGATCGCGGGGCCGGAGAGCACCGGATGGGTGCAGTACGCGACCACCCGATTCGCGCCGTGTTCCTTCAACGCCGCCGCCGCAGCGCAAAGCGTGCCGGCGGTATCGACGATGTCGTCCACCAGCACGCAGGTCTTGCCGGCAACATCGCCGATAATGTTCATCACCGTCGCCACGTTGGCCTTCGGGCGGCGTTTGTCGATGATCGCCAGTTCCGCATCGTCGAGACGCTTCGCGATCGCCCGCGCTCGCACCACGCCACCCACGTCCGGCGACACCACGATCAGGTTCTCAGTACCGAGCGAACGCCAGATGTCGGCGAGCAGCAGCGGTGACGAGTACACGTTGTCGACCGGGATATCGAAAAAGCCCTGTATCTGGTCTGCGTGCAGGTCGACCGTCAACACCCGGTCGGTGCCCACCGCGCCCATCATCTTGGCCGCCACCTTCGCCGTGATCGCCACGCGCGCAGAGCGCGGACGACGATCCTGGCGGGCATAGCCGAAGTACGGCATCACCGCGGTTACGCTGGACGCCGAAGCGCGCTTGAGCGCGTCGATCAGCACCAAGAGTTCCATGAAATTCTCGGCCGTCGGAGCGCAGGTCGGCTGGATAACGAAGATCTCCTGCCGCCGCACGTTCTCCTCGATCTCGACTTGCACTTCGCCGTCGGAAAAACGACCCACCAAGGCCTTGCCGAGGCGGATGCCAAGCTCGCGACAAACCGCTTGTGCCAGCGGGCGGTTCGCGTTGCCGGTGAAAACCAGAATCCCGTCGGTATCCACGTCGCACCTTTTGAGGCGCCGATTCCGACGCCGACTGGAGTTGAACGCACCCGTTAATGGCTGGGGCGGCAGGATTCGAACCTGCGAATGCCGGGATCAAAACCCGGTGCCTTACCACTTGGCGACGCCCCAACGCTTCCGTATTAACCGCTTTGTCGAATTCCGATTTGTCGCACCTTCTGTCACCGGCACCGCCGGCGCTCGTCGAGCCTCCGATGCAGCGACGACACATTCACACCTTCTGCAATCCAGGCGCGCCTGTCTTGCGGCAGCGCGGCGTGCGCCTTGCGAGCGCTGTCCAGTTCGTCGAAGGCAGCGAATACGCCGCCGCCCGTTCCGGTCAGACACGCATCGCCGTGCTTTCCGAGTTCATCCAGTACCTGTGCCACCGCAGGCGCGCGGCGACGCAGCACGGGCTCGAAGGCATTGCCGCGCAACTTTCCCGAAACGAAGTCCGACATTGTCGCGGACGGCGCATCGCGGGTCAATTCAGGGGCCTGGAACAAGTCGCGGGTCGGGACCGAAACTCCGCTGTCGACGATCAGGTACCAGCGTCGAGGCAGGTCGATTGACACCAAACGCTCGCCTACGCCCTCGGCCCAGGCGCTGCGCCCGCGGACAAATACCGGAATATCGGCGCCAAGATATATGCCGATCGATGCCAGTTCGTCGAAGTTAAGCGCCGTTCGCCATATTTCGTTCAACCCGATCAAGACCGTCGCGGCGTCAGAACTGCCGCCGCCAAAACCGCCCCCGAGCGGAATGTGCTTGTCCACCGCGATGTCAGCGCCTAGTGCCGAACCGGTTGCGCTTTTCAGGGCGTGCGCGGCACGGACCACCAAATCGTGTTCCGGCGCGATGTCGGAAGCGCCCGAAGTCCGCACAATCCGGCCATCCGGGCGCAGCCGCAGTGCGATCTTGTCGCCCCAGTCGAGCAACTGAAATACCGTCTGCAACTGGTGATACCCGTCCGCCCGCCGTCCGACGATGTGCAGAAACAAGTTGAGTTTGGCCGGTGCCGGCCAATGGCTCCATCCACCCTCTGAGTCACGCGCAGGACGCACGCTGTTCGAACCGTCAGCGGTGTCCGGTGCCGACATTCCAGCGCTCCACCACCAGACGCACGCGGCGCTCGCCGCTGGCCGCGAACACTTTGCGCGGCAATCGTGGTGCGGGGCCCTCGCTCCAGGCCCGGTATTCCACCGACCAGCCGCGCTGCAGAATGCGCGCGGGTCGATTTTCAACATCAAACTCGATTTCAGCCGCCCCCACGCCGCGCGCGCCGCGCGCCCACGCAATCAGGTCGGCCACCGGCACGGTCCAGCCGACTTCCTTTTGCAACAGCGCCTCGGCGTTCGCACCGGAACGCGGACCGCCATCAAGCCCTTCCAACATAGCGCCGTCGGGCGAACCGCTCAGACGCCAGGTCCGCCGCGACACCGGCGCCTGGATCTCGATGACGAAACGGTCGCCGTCCTGCTTCCAATCGATGCGTCCGCTGCCGCCATCGCGGCCGTCGGACACCGCTATCTTGCCGGTCAAATTCCACACCGACTGATCGGCCAGCGCGGCCTCGCGATCGGCTTGGGCATCAAGCGCGGTGCTGTCGGCACCGCGTCGTATCGGCGCCGCGCAAGCGGCCAACAGCAATGCCGTCACGACCAGCGCGATCCACCTCACTTGTCGTGCCGCTCCAAGGCCTGCTTGAGCGCGCGGTTGTCGGGATCGATCTCACGCCCGAGGCGCCAGATCGAACGCGCCTCTTCCTGCTCACCATTCACCCACAGCGCTTCGCCCAGATGCGCCGCGACTTCGGCGTCGCGTTGCAGCTCGAAAGCACGTCGCAGATGCGGCAGCGCTTCCTTGACCCGACCGAGTCGATACAGCACCCAGCCCAGACTATCGACGATCGCCGGCGTGTCGGGTTTCAGCTTGAGTGCGCGCTCGATCAGGTCCAGCGCTTCCTGGTAACGGTTGGTGCGGTCAGCAAGCGTGTACCCGAGCGCATTGAGCGCGTCGGCATTCTCCGGATCGATCTCGATCAGCCGCCGCAAATCCCCTTCGGCAGCATCGACACGGTCGATGCGTTCGTAGGTGAGGGCGCGCGAATACAATAGTTCGGGATCGTCCTCGAAGATCTGCAAGCCGCGCGCGTAGGCGTCGAGCGCGTCATCGGTGCGTTTGCGCCGCAACAACAACTCTGCCTCCAGCAGATAGGCATCGCGCAGCACTTCGCCGTACTCGCTGTCGCTGGCCTGCAGTTCCCGCAGTCGCGACAGTGCGTCGTCGACGCGCTCGGTCTTGTCGAGCAGCACGGCGATGCGTAATTGCGCTTGCTCGCGCTGCAGACCGGCGCCGATACGGCCGTACCAATCCAGTGCGAGCTCGGGCTTCTCCAGCAATTCCGCCAGCTGTCCGAGCAGATACAACCGCGCCGGCGTTGCATTCTTCGCATCCTCGGCCGCCGACTGGTACAGCGCAGCGAGCGAAGTTTCGTCCTCGGCGCGGGCGAGATAGGCGGCACGACCTGCCAGGGTAATGTCGTCCTGCACGCCGCTGGCGAGCGCCGCCGCGGCCGCCGACGGATCGCCGAGCGAGTCCAATTGCGCCGCGATTGCCAGGCGTGTACCCGCATCCAGCGGGCCAAGCGCGACGGCTTTCGCGATCGCAGCGCGTGCGGCATCGACCTCCTTGCGCCGCTGCGCTTCTTCGGCCTGCCATAACCAGGCCCGCGGTTGGTCGGGGAAACGCACCACCGCTCGTTGCGCCAGTTCCGGACCGAGTTCCTTGAGTTCCAACCGCTGCGCCAGACCGCCGAAGGCGAGCCAGGCATCCAGGTTCGTCGGCAGCGCCTCGGTCCGCACCAACTCGGTCAGCACCATGCCAGTCACCACGCTCTTGCCTGCGGCCGCGAGTGCCTGCACTGCACCGCTCCAGCCATCGGGCTCCGACAGCAGCTCGCGCAAGGCCGTTGTCGCGGCCGCTTGATCACCTTGTTCGAGCGCCAGTCTTGCTTCTGCGGGACGCAGGCCCGCCGCCGTCGGCTGCAACTGACGCCAACGTGCCAGCGCGCGTTTGGCCGCGGGAACATCGTCCGCAAGCAAAGCGATCTGCGCCGCGCGTTCGGCCAATTCCGGGTCGTCCGAGGCCTCGGCCGCACGCACATAGGCCGCGGCGGCGTCCTGAGCGTCGCCGTCCTGCAGGGCGAATTCGCCCTCCAAAAGGGATAACAGTTCACCATCCGCGCGCTGCGAGTGCGCGTCCTGCGCCTGCACGCTGCCGAACGCCGCCAGGGTCAGCAGCAGGTAAACTAGCGAGGTGATCGTCTTCATCCGGGAATCCATCGTCGGCCCGCGCGCGCGGCGCAGCGCAGGGCACGAACATTTTCCCGAAGTTTACCTGAACGTCATGCTCATATCCCTGCTCGGCCCATGACCTTGCTCTCGCAATGACCTTGCTCGCCTTGGGCTTGAACCATCAGACCGCGCCGCTTGCGCTACGCGAACGGGTGGTGATCGCGTCCGAGACGACGGCCGCGGCCCTCACCAGCCTGCTGGCAGAACCGGGGGTCAGCGAGGCCGCGCTGCTGTCGACCTGCAATCGCACCGAGATCTACTGCCACGTCGCGCCCGGCGCGGAACAGGCACCGGCGGCCTGGCTGGCGCGTCATCACGGTCTCGGCGCGGACCAGCTCAACACCTATCTTTATCAACACCGCCAGGGCGATGCGGTGCGACACCTGTTTCGGGTCGCGACCGGACTCGATTCGATGATACTGGGCGAACCGCAGATCCTCGGCCAGGTGAAAGAGGCGTATCAACACGCACGCCGCGCGCACGCGCTGAAGGCGCCGCTGGAGCGCTTGTTCCAGCAAGGGTTTGCGGTCGCCAAGCGGGTGCGGACCGACACCCGTATCGGCGCGCATCCGGTATCGGTCGCGTTTGCGGCGGTGCGGCTGGCGCAGAACGTGTTCGCGCAACTGGATCAGGCGACGGTCCTGCTCATCGGTGCCGGCGACACCATCGAACTGGCGGCGCGGCATCTCGTCGATCAGAAGGTAAAGCGATTGCTGATCGCCAATCGCACCCTCGAACACGCGCAAGCCCTTGCCACGCGTTTTGGCGGTTACGCGCTGGCATTGGACGAACTCGACCGACATCTGGCCGAGGCCGACATCGTGATTTCGGCTACAGCGAGCCGCGAGCCCGTGCTACGACGCGAGGCCTTGGCGCGCGCATTCAAACAACGCCGGCATCGCCCGATGTTTCTACTCGATCTTGCGGTGCCCCGCGATATCGAACCCAGCGCGGCCGAACTCGAAGATGTGTATCTCTACACCGTCGACGATCTGGAACAGGTGATCGAGGATAACCGCCGTTCGCGCCGCGAGGCCGCAGAACAAGCGGAGGCGATCATCGCGTTGCAGGTCGAGCACTACCTCGCCTGGTGGCAAGCCAGCGAACACCAGCACACCCTGCGGCAGTTGCGCCGCCACGGCGATGCCGAGCGCGATGCGATCCTGACGCGCGCACAAGAGATGCTTGCGCAGGGCCGTTCGCCGCAGCAGGCGCTCGAATACCTCGCCCACACTCTGACCAACAAGCTGCTGCACGCACCGAGCGCGAACCTGCGTTCGGCCGCGCTGCGCGGCGATCACGATCTGCTGCACGCCGCCGCGCGATTGTTCGATGCCGGCATGCCTGATGGCGACGCATCTGCTTCCGATACGGAAATTCATGACTCCCAGCATCCGCCGAAAACTTGAAGCGCTCGCAGAACGTCACGAAGAAGTCGGCCGCCTGCTCGCGGAACCGGACGCGATGTCCGATCCGCGTCGCTTCCGCGACCTCGGTCGCGAGTACGCGCAATTGCAACCGGTCGTCACTGCTTTGTCTGAACACGACGGGGCGCAGCGCGACCTGGCTGCCGCTGAGGTCATGCGTACGGACCCGGAATTGCGCGACTTCGCCGCCGAGGAAATCGCGATCCAGCAGCAGCGTCTGCAACAACTCGACGCCGATCTGCAATTGCTGTTGCTGCCGAAAGATCCGCGCGACGACGCAAATCTGTATCTGGAAGTGCGTGCCGGTACCGGCGGCGACGAGGCTGCGATTTTCGCTGGCGACTTGTTCCGCATGTACGCGCGCTACGCCGAGCGCCAACGCTGGAACGTCGAGATTCTTTCCGCCAGTGACGGCGAGCATGGCGGTTACAAGGAAGTCATCGCACGCATCGAAGGCGCAGGCGCGTACTCGCGCCTGAAGTTCGAATCCGGTACCCATCGCGTGCAGCGTGTGCCCGAAACCGAATCGCAGGGGCGAATCCACACTTCGGCCGCGACCGTCGCGATCCTGCCGGAGATGGACGAGATCGAGGAGATCGAGATCAATCCCGCCGACCTGAAAGTCGATACGTTCCGCGCTTCGGGCGCCGGCGGCCAGCACGTCAACAAGACCGACTCGGCGATCCGTATAACGCATCTGCCCAGCGGCATGGTGGTCGAGTGCCAGGATGAGCGCAGCCAGCACAAGAACCGCGCCCGCGCGCTGTCATTGTTGAAGGCACGTTTGCTCGATGCGCAACGCAGCAAGGCGGAAGCCGCGCAAGCCGAAACGCGCCGCCTGCAAGTCGGTAGTGGCGACCGCAGCCAGCGCATCCGCACTTACAATTTTCCGCAAGGCCGCATTACCGACCATCGTGTCGAAGGACTCACGCTCTACAACCTGCCGCACATCATTGCCGGCGACCTCGACGATCTCGTCGACCGCCTCACGGCCGAACACCAGGCCGATCAGCTCAAGCTGGTCTCGGAGGCTGCATGACGAT
>JBKJTK010000010.1:0-18280 GCA_046590875.1 Chiayiivirga sp. | reverse complement strand
GCAGAACGGCACGTGCACATACAACGATAGCCGACGGGGAATCGGATCGCCGTTGCTGTTCTGCGCGGCTTCGCGCAACTGCGCCTCGCCGAACCCCGACGTGAACTGCGGCGCCGTGGGGTAGGAGGTGTAGCGCGGGCCGGGTCGATCGTATCGACGCAGCAATTCGGGGTCAAAGGATAACGCGACGGTCATAGGCACACCGTAGCGGCCACCGCGCCCGCGGTCCTTGACCGAAATCAAGCACGAGCGGAATAGGCTGCGCGCCTGCTCCGATTACCCGCGATTCCTTTTCGTTGTCGACCCGCCTGATCGGGCCGACCGCGGACGTCAGGCAAAGCCCATGCGCTGGTAGGTGAACGGTGGCGCGAGCGGGTTGTCAAAGATCGCTTCGACGTCGGGACTGCTCATCAGTTGCGCCAGCACGGTGGCCTGGACCTGGCGGAAATCCGTAGTCGGGCGTACCGCGTCGCCTACCAATTGCGTCGTCGGATTGAGTCCCGGGAAGCTGCCGTACAAGCCGCCGGTGACACCGCCACCGATCACCAGCATCGGATTGCCGAGGCCATGATCGGTACCGAAGTCCGCGTTCTCGGTGACTTGCCGACCGAATTCGCTTTGCACGATCACCGTCACGTCGTTGCCGCGACCCACACCGGCGAGGTCGCGGTAGAACGCGTTCAGCGCATCCGAGAGTTCGCGGATCCGGTTGCCGTAGTCGCCGAAGACATCTTGGCGGTTGTGCGTATCCCAGCCGCCGTAGTCGACGGTGGCCACCGCGACGCCGAGGTTCTGACGCATCAGCTGCGCCACCAGTCTCATCTCGTTGCCCAGGCCGGTGTTGGGGTAGACCACGCCGCCACCCGGAACGTAGTTGTCGAAATTGATCGAGTTGATCAGGTCCACCGCATCGACCGCGGAACGTGCCGCAAGATCCAGGTCGCCGCTGCCCGGATACAGCGTGCGCAAGGCCAGCAGATGGGTGTCGGAGTAGGCGTCGTAAGGATTGGGGTGAAATCCCCCGGTCGAATCCAGCGTCGCGACATCGCTCCAGCCGTTCAAACTGATCGGCGGATTGCTACCCGCCGCCAAGGCCGTGAAGAGCGCACCGCTGACAGGCGCGATGCTTTGCAGGTGTCGCGTCAGCCAGCCATTCTGACTGGCCTGCACCCCGGGCGTGCCGAGTTCGATCTGCTCCTGCGCGTCGAAATGGCTGCGCGTGTGAGTATTGGGGTCAAGGTGACCAGCGGCATGAACGATGGCGAGTTTATTCATCCCCCACAGCTGATGTAGCCCGGTGGCGAAGGGATGCATGCCGAACGTGGTGTTGAGATTCAGCGGACGCCGCGCCACATTTGTATCGGTGGTGCTGATCAGGGTTTGATTTCGCGCCACACGATAGAAGCCCTCATCGACACCGTTGGTGGGAACGATGAAGCTAAGCCCGTCCTGTCCGCCACGCAGGAAGACGTAGACCAGGGTCTTGGTCGGTTCGGCCGCCTTGGCCGTCGGCGCAAAGCCCAGGTTCAACGAGGCGGCTCCCGCTGCGAGCGCCGAGCCGCGCAGGAAGTTCCGGCGCGAAAATGAGGACTTCTTGCTGTCGCTGCGGGCGATGATCTGGTTGTATTTGCAGTTCATGATGCCACCTCAACGCTGCATGAAATTCGGCGACGACAGGATCAATTCGACCAATCCACGCAGGCGTGAGTGCCAGTCGTACTGGTATTCCTCGGTGCCCAGGTCGGCGCGCGGGATGGGATCTTCGTCGGCCGACACCGAGGCGCGGTCGCGGTCGGTGCCATACCCGCTTTGGGTGAAGAATTGCAGCGCGGCGCGGCCGAGAGAGGTGGGGGAACTGGCAATCAGCGTGCCGGCGGGGCCGGACCATCCGCCAACAGGTGAGAACCCCATGATCCAGTGGCACCAGAATTCCACGACCTGACGCGCGGTGGGATTGCCGACAATGTTCTCTAGGGTGATGTCGAGGATACGCATCACCCGGGTTGCATCATCATGGTTGCGATCCGCCAGCCAATCGATCGCGCGCCAGACCTGTATCAGGCCATTGGTCCCTTGCCAGAACTGACGCTGATCCGGATAGCCATCGGGCGTGCGCCACCAGAACAAACGTTGCCCCGAGAGGCTGAAGTAGTACATGAACTCGTTGCTGGTGTTGGAGGCGTCATCCTCGCGGAAGGTGTAGTTGCCGCCGGCCGCGCGCATGGCGGAGACCACAACCTCGAAGGGACGCTTGGTCTTGCTGCCCCACAGTGCGGGGTCCTTGAACTCGGCCGAGTTCAGGATGACGCGCAGGGTGCGTGCGATCTGGTCGCTCGCAAGACGGTTCGCGTAGAAGGTTGCGGCGGCCGCTTGCACCACGCTTTCCGGCGGGTTGTCGGCGATCAGGCGCTGGCAGAGTTTGCGCGCGATATAGGTCGCCGTGCCGGGATGCCAGGCGGCCATCTTCAGCACCAGCCGGCCTTCGAGCTCGGCCGCCAAACCGGATTTGAGCGTCGTGAATCCGGTACCGAGCAGGGCTTTTCCGGCGACATCGTGCTGCAGTTGGTCGGTCTGGAACGCACCCGTGCCGCACAAGCCGCCCGAGTTGACGTCGTGAAAGCGCCAGCCCGTCAGCGCGCGCGCGGCATCGTAGACATCTTCGTCGACGTAGATTTGCGCGATCGGCCGGGTCGGATCGGAGATCACCTTGCCGTTGAAATTGGCTGGGTTGTCGAGGTCGGCATCGCCCAGTCCCGAATAGGGGTTCGTAGCTAGCGCCGCGACCGAGCCCCCGGACAACAATCCACCATAGTTTTCCGCGCCAAATGTGTGCAACTCGAACAACTCGCGCGCGTAGTTCTCGTTGAAGCCGCCCTGGCTGTTCTCGTAGTTGTCCAGATACTCCAGCATCGCCGGATGCTTCGCGGAGGCCTCCAGCATCTGATAGAAATTGCCCAAGCCATGTTGGCGGATCACGTCGCGATCCCAGGAACCCCAGGAGGCGTACGAGTCGTTCGAGGAGCCGGCGAAAATGTTGAAGTGGTTGTGCCAGAAATCCGTCATCAACTCGAACAACTGGCGGCGGCTGTAGATGGCACGATTGAACGTGGCCTTCTCGACGTCGCGATAGGGCCGCGCGTAGGTGTCGAAGTCGTCGCATTCTCGAGTCGAGAAAGCGGTTGCCAGCGGCTCGTTCATCGCCACGAACGAGGCGGCGTACTGAGTCATGCGCTGATTGAGGTCGGGGTCGGGAATCAGTGTCGGATTCAACTGTTCCTCGACGTAAGCCGCCAGGCGCGCGTCGTCGGTCGAGCCCAGCGAGTTGAAATAGGCCACGTCGTCCTGGCCCAAGGCGTCGCTGGTTTCAAAATTGGCGGAGAAAATTCGTGCCGGGGGCGCCACCGTCGCAGCCGCGATCTTGCGTCGCGCCGGGCCGTAGCCCATCCGATTGAGCGCACGCACCGCCAGCGGCGGTACCACGGCATTGACCGAGCCTGATTTGGTCGCCGTCGTCGGGCGATCGGGCCGCGGCTTGATCGCTGCCGTGGCGGTGTCGACGGGACTGCCGACGCTGGCGATCGCTGCGACCGAGGCGACGCCCACACCACCGAGAAACGTGCGGCGGGACGAGACGGATTCGGAGCTCATGGACTTCCCCTGATGAAACAAGACATCGACGTACTATGCGAAAGGTCCCGGCTTGGAATTCCTCCCCCGTGCGGCGGAGGCCGTGCTGCGGAAACCATGAGGTCGATCGAGGATGCAAGGATACGCCGCTTCGTGTAACAGAATTTAACGTTTTGCTGGCGCGTTTTTGTGACGCAAGACACACTTTTCGCTAGAACAACGTTTCCGCACCGGTATTTGACTGAGCAGGCGCCTCGGCCTCCTTTTGGCAATGTCCAGTTCTGACAGCGTCGTCGAACGATGCGAGAATCCGCGCCCGCCATCGATCTCCCTAACATTCATGTCGCTGATCACCTTGCAGAACGTCGACCTCGGCGTCGGTGGCCCCTTGTTGCTGGCGGGCGTCAATCTGAGCATCGAGCCGAACGAGCGCGTCTGCATCGTGGGCCGCAATGGCGCGGGCAAATCGACCCTGATGAAATTGCTCGGCGGCGAGATCGTGGCCGACGACGGCGTGGTGGTGCGGCAATCGGGGCTACGCGTCGCGCGGCTGGCGCAGGAAGTGCCTCAGGGCATGCAGGGCACGGTGTTTGGTGTGGTGGCGGCCGGACTCGGCGCGGCGGGCGCGGACCTTGCGGAGTTCCATCGCCTCAGCCACGCGCTGCACGATGCCGCGAACCTTGAAGCACTGTCGGTGGTGCAGGGGCGGATCGAAGCCGCCCACGCGTGGGATATGGACCGCCGCGTCACCGATGTGCTGAGCCGTCTCGATCTGCCCGAAGACCTCGAGTTCGCGGCGCTATCGGGCGGCATGAAGCGCCGCGTGCTGCTGGCCCAAGCGCTGGTTTGCCAGCCGGACGTGTTGCTACTCGACGAGCCCACCAACCATCTTGATATCGAATCCATTGCTTGGCTGGAAGACTTCCTGCGCAATCTGCGCAGCAGCGTGGTCTTCGTCACACACGACCGGCGTTTCCTGCGCGCGCTCGCGACCCGGATCATCGAGATCGATCGCGGTCAGCTCACCAGTTGGCCCGGCGACTACGATAATTATCTGCGGCGGAGAGAGGAGCGCCTGCACGCCGAAAGCCAGGCCAATGCGCTGTTCGACAAGCGTCTGGCCGAGGAAGAAGTCTGGATCCGGCAGGGCATCAAGGCGCGCCGCACCCGCAACGAAGGTCGCGTGCGGGCGCTCGAAGCGCTGCGCCGCGAACGTTCGCAACGCCGTGAGCAGCAAGGCAAGGTGCGGATCAATGTTGCCGAGTCGGCGTCTTCGGGCAAACGTGTGATCGAGGCCGAAGGTTTGCGTCACGCCTTTGGCGATCGCCTGCTGGTGGACGACTTCTCGGTTTCGATTTTGCGCGGCGACCGTATCGGTATCCTCGGTCCGAATGGTGCGGGCAAGACCACGCTGATCCGCTTGTTGCTCGGCGAACTCGCGCCGCAGGCTGGCGAGGTGAAGCTCGGAACCAATCTCGAAATCGCCTACTTTGATCAACACCGCAGTACCCTTCGCGAGGACTGGACCGCGCTCGACAACGTGGCCGAAGGACGCGAGTTCATCGAGATCAACGGCGGGCGCAAGCATGCGCTGGCCTATTTGCAGGATTTCCTCTTCACCCCGGAACGCGCGCGCGCGCCGATCACTGCGCTCTCCGGCGGCGAACGCAATCGTCTGCTGCTGGCGCGACTGTTTGCACGCCCGTCGAATCTGCTGGTGATGGATGAGCCCACCAACGACCTGGATGTGGAAACGCTGGAACTGCTGGAGGAACGTCTGGGCGAGTATCCCGGCACCCTGTTGCTGGTCTCGCACGACCGAGATTTCCTGGACGACGTGGTGACCAGCACCCTGGTGCTGGAAGGCGAGGGGAAGATCGGCGATTACGTCGGCGGATACAGCGATTGGCTGCGGCAGCGATCAGCGTCGGGGGCGTCGTCGGCAAACCCCACGACCGAACGCGAACCCCAGAACGTCACGAAGACCGCGGCATCGGCAACACCGGCGTCCAAGCGCAAGCTCGGCTACAAGGAACAGCGCGAGTTGGATCAGCTGCCAGCGCGGGTCGAGGCATTGGAAAAACGTGTCGCTGAGCTTGGCGCGATCATGCAGGACCCGGCCTTCTATCGTCGTGACACGGCAGCGATCAACGCCGCGCAACGCGAGATTGCCGAAGCCCAGGTCGAACTCGACGCCACCTACCGGCGCTGGGAAGCCCTCGAAGCTTCGCGCGGCTGAGCCACTCTCCTGTCGGCGATCGAAAGGCGTGCAGGGCGCTACCAGGCAAAATGCGCTTGCGGTTCGAGTGTGACAGGCCGCACACTTTCGACTCCGCGCTCGCTTGGGGAAAGCTCGTGTCGAATCGCTCATCGTCCCACCCGGTCGGGGCGGCGCGTCCGCTCGCTCACGCCATCGCGGTTGCGCTTGCGCTGTATGGCTCCGCCGCCACCGCGGCCACCATCGTCGTTAACGTCGCGACTGACACACAGAATGTGGGCGAGTGTTCGCTGCGCGATGCGATCATCGCCGCGCGCGGCAATGTCGCGGCGAACGGCTGCGTCGCCGGTGACGCCAACGACACCATCACCTTTAATCTCACCCTGCCGGCGAGCATCACGTTGGCGACGAGTCTCCCGACGTTGGGCGACGGCATTTCCGCCGCCGGTCAATCCCTCGTGATTCAAGGGCCGGGCGCCGCGAACCTCGAGATCGTGATCCCCGACTTTATGACGGGTTTCGCTGCGTCCGCGACACCTCCAAACCTTACGGTCGATGGATTGACGTTGCGCGGAGGCGGCGCGTCGCCCTCGGCCGGAATCAATTTCAGCGGCGCGAACCTTACGGTTCGCAACAGCATTGTTTCCGGTGCCTTCGGCACGGGCATCGTGTTCAACGCCGGCGCGTTCACGCTGGAGAACTCCACGGTTTCGGGCGCCCGCGGCATTGGCGTGGCCACCGGGAATTTCTTCATGCAGTTGGCGAGTCCAGTCGTGGTTCGTGGCTCGACCTTCACTGGCAATGCGCTTGCAATCAACGCCAGTAGATTTGGGGTCGGACCGCCCGCGCTGGTGACGATCGAGAACAGCACCTTCGCCGCGAACACGGGGGCCCTACAGAACGCCGCCGATGTCCGCGCCTTCGGCTATGGCGGCACGCTGACGCTAAACCTGCGCAACACGACCCTGAGCGGCGATACGGTCTCCCGGCGCCTCGTCCTCGAAACATCGACGTTCCAGGGCGGCAACGTGAACGCCCAGGTCGACTCCAGCCTGTTCGCGGGACCTCCCGGCAGCACCGACATCGATATCCTGCCCATTCCCCTGCCCCCCAGGAGTGCGAAGGGTGCGATCCAAGCCGTTACGCTTACGGCCAACAACAGCCTTTTCAGCGAAGCGCAGAGCGGCATTTCGGAAACCACGCCCGGCACCGGCAACCAGTTTGGGGTGAGCAACCCCGGCCTCAATGTGCTGGCAAACAACGGCGGGCTCACCCAAACCCTCGCGTTGCTCGCGGGCAGCCCCGCAATCAACACGGGCGGTAATCCCGCCGCTCTCGCGTTCGACCAACGCGGTACTGGTTTCCCGCGCACGGTCGGTTCGTCAACGGATGTCGGCGCGTTCGAGTTCACGCCGCCGCAGAACATCCAGGTTTTCGACCCGGCCAACGCGCTGCAAATCGCTGACGGCGACGTCACACCTGACGCCGCCGATGGCACCGATTTCGGCGCTTCGCCGATCGGCACGCCCGTCGTGCGCACCTTCACGATCCGCAATACCGGCGCAGAGCAGTTAACGATGTCCGGTGTTACCAGCGATGCGGGCACCTTTGTCGTCTCCAGCGCGCCAGCCGGCGTTTCCCCCGGCAGCACGGGAACCTTCACCGTAGTCTTCACCCCGATCGCGTCCGGTCCAGCAAATGCCACGATCACGTTGATGTCCGATGACCCGGACCTGGCCGACGCGACTTACACCTTCGCGGTGCAGGGTAGCGGCCAGGCGCTGCAAAACGTGCAGGTGTTCGATCCCGCCAACACCCTTCAAATCCTCGACGGAGACGTTACGCCTGCGGTCGCCGATGGCACCGACTTCGGCAGTACGACCATCGGTACGCCGGTCGCACGCACCTATACGCTCCGCAATACCGGCGATCTACCGCTCTCCATCACCGGCATCACCAGCAATGCCGGCCCTTTCGTAATTAGCAATGTGCCGGGTTCCGTCGCGGCGGGCGCAACCGGCACCTTTACCGTGACTTTCACCGCAGCAGCAGCTGGCGCGGCGAACGCCACCATCACGGTCGCAACTAACGATCCGGACGCAGCGGACGCGAGCTATACCTTCGCCGTGCAAGGGACCGGCCTGGCCTTGCAGAACGTGCAGGTGTTCGATCCCGGCAACACGCTTCAGATCGCGGACGGCGACATCACGCCCGCTGCGGCGGATGGCACCGATTTCGGTGCCACGCCGGTGGGCACGCCCGTGGCGCGTACCTACACGATCCGCAATACCGGGAGTGTGCCGCTCACGATCGGCGGCATCAGCAGCAGCGCGGGCACGTTCACCGTGAGCAGTATCCCGGCGTCGGTGGCTGCCGGCGGCACGGCGACCTTCACGGTTACCTATGGCGCGGCCGCGTCTGGCGCCGCGAACGCCACGATCACGGTGAGCTCGAACGATCCGGACCTCGCCGACGCGACCTATACGTTTGCCGTAACCGGCAGCGCCTTTACGGTGCAGAACGTACAGGTCTTCGATCCGGGCAATACCGTGCAGATCTCGGACGGCGATGCCACCCCCAGCACCGGCGACGGCACCGATTTCGGCACCACAATCGTCGGAACGCCGGTGGTGCGTACCTACACGATTCGCAATTCCGGCACCCAGCCGCTTGCAATCAGCGGCATCACGAGCGGTAACGCGTCCTTCACCGTGAGCGGTGTCCCGGCCAGCGTCGCCGGCGGTGCGACCGCGACGTTCACGGTCACGCTCGCGGCAGGGGTCGTAGGTACGGCCAGTGCCACGATCACGGTGGTATCGAACGATCCCGATGCGGCCGACGCCAGCTACACTTTCGCGGTGCAGGGCAGCGTGGCCGGAGCGCGCGACATCGATGTGTTCGATGCGAGCGGGGTCACGCCGATCGCTGACGGCGATACCACGCCTTCCGCGCTGGAGGGCACCGATTTCGGCGACGTCACCGTCGGGTCGAACGCGGCGCGCAGCTTCATGATCCGCAACAGCGGCGGTCAGCCCCTCGCACTCACCAGCATCCTGAGCGGCAATCCGGCCTTCGTCCTCGGCGCCGTTCCCGCGAGCGTGCCTGCCGGTGGCTCGATCACCTTCACCGTGACTTTCAACGCCACCGCGCCGGGCACCTCGACCACAACCCTCACCATCGCCACCGACGATCCGGATGCGAGCGAAACGCAGTGGACGTTCACGCTGCAAGGGGTGGCCATCGCACCGGGGACCGTTGTCACGCCGGCAGTGATCCCGACTCTGTCGGGCTGGGCGATGACGCTGCTGGCGGCGATGCTTGCCGCGCTCGGCTGGCGTCGGCGCGAATCGGTGCGCGTTCGACCGCGCGCGTGAGCGGAGCTGTCGGTGAGAGTACCCGCGGCCGGTCGCTGCGGGTGCTCTACCTCGTCTTCAATTATCCGCAAACCTCCGAGAGCTACATCGAGGCGGAACTCGCCTTCATGCGCCGTGCCGGGGTGCACGTCGAAGTATGGCGCCATACTTCGCCTGCGGCCTGCTACCCGACGGATGTGCCAATCCACGAAGGCGATTTCGCCGATGCGATTGCACGATCGCAGCCCGACCTGGTGCATCTGCACTGGATGCTGTGGGAGGAAGACGTCTACGATTTTCTTGCACAGTTCGGTTTGCCGCTCACCGTGCGCGCCCATACCGATTTCACTCCGGAGCGCGCGCGCATGCTGGCGGCGCATCCCGCGGTGGGACGCGTGTACCTGTTTCCGCATCAGCTTGCCGAATTGAACCTTGCGCACGAAAAACTCGTGCCGCTGCCCGTGGCTTACGACGAAACACTCCACACCCTCAACGAGGAAAAGGACATCCGCCTCGTGGTGCGAGCCGCCTCGGCGCAGCCCTGGCGCCGGCTCGATCTGTTTCTCGAGGTCGCGCAGCTCTGTCCGGAGCATCGCTTCGTGTTGTGTCTGGCGAACACGCGTGTCGATGGCGGCGATCCGTTCGTACATGACTTGCAGCAACGCAATCTCGCGCTGGGATCGCCGGTCGAGATCCGCCTCGATGTGCCGCTGCATGAGGCGGCCGAGTTGCAGCGACGCGCCGGCACCTATCTTCACACCGCAGCCCCTGACGGCGGCGCCGGCATGCCGATCTCGATCGCCGAGGCGATGGCGGCCGGATGTCGGGTACTGGTCAATGGTGCGCCGGTGTTACGCGATTTCGTCGGCGAGGGTGGCGAGAGTTACACCGACGCGGCGCACGCCGCGAGCCTGATACGCGAGAGCCTGGGTTGGACCACCGAGCAATGGCAGGCAAGTGCTTGCGTGGCCGCGAAGCGCGCCCAGTCCCGTCATGCGAGTGGTGTCCTGCTGCCCCGTATGCTCGACGATTGGGGTGGCTTGGTCGCTGCATCCGCCGGGCGTCCGTGATTGTGGGCAGAGACGACAGCGTCCCTACCGGCCTCTCAGCCCAGTGCCGCCTCGATCGCGTCGCAAAGCCGCGAGCGTGCGCGCTCAGGTCGATAGCCGTCGACGCTTTCCCCGAACGCACGGGCCACCGATCGCATCGTCGTATCGCCTAGCCAGCGTTCGATCAGCATCGGCCATGAAGTGGCTTCGTCTGCGGCCCCGGCCGGTACCCACCAGTGGCCCGCGCCGAGCGCATGCACCGCAAGCGCGGTCAGGAACTGCTCGGGAACCTCGGGCAGCAACAGCAAGGGCCGCCCTGCGGCGAGCGCGGCGCTCGTAGTCGTTGCGCCGCCGTGACAAATCGCAACTTCGCACCAGGCCAGCGCGTCGCCCAGTGGCAGCGGGCTGGAAACGACTTGCAACGCGGCCGAAGACAGCGACGCGATCGCATGCGCCGGTACGCCTGCCACAAACGCGACCGTGCTCGCGTCAGCGCGCGCACCCAATGCCTGCAACAGTGGGGTCGTTGCGGGGTGGGCCCATTTCACATAGGCGAACACGCGAGTGCCGACCTCGCGCTTGGGCAGTATCAGGCCTTCGTCAGCCCCGGCTTCGCCCAGGGCGCCAGCGGCCAGGATACTTGCGCGCGGTTGGTAGGGATCGAGGATGGCTTCGGTCCACAACACCGTGGGAACCTGCGCGAATGCCTCAGCGAGCGTAGCGATCGGCGGGGCTCGTCTTCGCAGCAAGGCGCTGCTTATGGCGACAAGCACATCGCGTTCCGAGGCTTCCAGACGCGCACGGGGTATCGGATCCCAACTCCGGAAAGACGGCATCGGTGCGGCGTCGGGCGGGCAAGAGAATCCGGTGCCGATCGCGATCCGCGGCAGCTTCAGTGTTTGCGCCGCGAGCAAGGCGCCGGGCGCATGATTGGCGACCACGAGGTCCACGTCGACCAACGCGCGTTCCCAGGTCGCCAGATCATCTGCGACGACTTCTGCTCTGTCCCAGCCATGAGCGGCGAGAACCTCTGGGTAGCTCGCGATATCGTCGCGCGTACCGGGTCGGAACGCGGGTGCAACGCGCAGCGCGAAGCCACGAGCTTGCGGCGGCAGCAACGTGGGATCGGGCAGGGCGAGCGCGATCGCGTGCCCGCGCTCGCGTAATGCGCGTGCCAGTGTGGTCAGCGCCCGCACGTGGCCGAGCCCGCTGCCCAGTTCCCACGCCAACAGGATACGGGCCATGCTGCCGTCAGACGCCTGCAGTCAGCCCGATCGCGTCAACGGCTATTGCCGCGCCGATAGCGGCAGGCGCAGCATGAAAGTACTGCCTTGTGCGTCGCCATCGCTGTGCACGGTCAGGTCGCCACCGTGCTGCTGCGCGCAAGCGCGTGCCAGCAGCAGGCTGATGCCCAGACCTTCGGCGGCACGCGGGCCGTCGGGCAGGGTGAAGATCGCGTCGAGCTTGTCGGGTGCGATGCCACGACCGCTGTCGTGCACCGCGATGTCGACCTGGTCGCCGCTCACACTGACCGACAGTACGATCTGCCCGGGTGACGGTGTCATCCTCAAGGCGTTGTCGAGCAGTCGCGCCAAGGTCTGAATCAGACGTTGTTGATCGCCGTCGACCATCAGCGGTCGGTCCGGCACTTTACGTACCAGCATCAGACCGCTGTCTTGCAGCCGAGCTGCGCACTGCCGCAACGCGGAATCGATCACCACCGCAAGGTCTGTCGGATGCCGGCGCAGGGGCTGTCCACCGGCTTGCAGGCGACCGAACTCGCTCAGGTCATCGAGCATGCGGACCATGCGCTGGATCTGGCGCTCGATGGTTTCCAGCATTTCGCCCTGACGACTGGTGTCGAGTCGGCCGCTGAGCAGCAATTGCGAGGCGGTGCGCATCGGCGCCAGTTGATTGCGCAGGTCGTGGCCAAGCTTGCCCAGCCAGGTCAGCAGGTGCGGCGGCAGCTCGCGTTCGTACGCGGCGCCGGCAGAAGAGTCGGGTGTCACATCGGCGCCCATCACGATCCTTTGTCCGCGCCCACAGACTGCACCTGAACTTCGTCCCGCCAGGTCGTGCACATGCGTTCGATGTCCGCGAACTCCGCAGGTTTCACCAGATGATGGTCGAAGCCGGCTTCGTGGGAGCGACGCCGATCCTCGTCCTGTCCCCAGCCGGTGAGCGCGACCAGCAGTGTCTGCTCGCTCCAGGGTTGCGCACGAATCAGGCGCGCGAGATCGTAGCCGTTCATGCCTGGCATGCCCACGTCCATGAAGACGAGGTTCGGCAGAAACTCTGCGCCCAGCTTGCACGCGGAGAGCGGATCGTAGGTCACTGTCACTTCGTGCTGCAGCGCTTGCAAGGCCAGGGCCAGGGTATCGGCGGCGTCTCGATTGTCGTCGACCACCAGGATTCGGCGCGGCCTCGCGGTATCGGCTGTTGGTGGATTCGATGCCATCGGCAAGTTCAGTGCGATTCCGGGGGCACTCTCCAGCGGCACTTCCACCACGAAAGTGCTGCCGGCGCCCAGTCCCGGACTACGCGCGGCGACACGGCCGCCGTGCATCTCGACCAGTTGCTGCACCAGGGTGAGGCCGATACCGAGGCCGCCGCGCGATCGCTCCAGCGAGGTGTCGGCCTGCACGAACAGGTCGAACACGCTGCCAATCTTGTCGCTGGCCAATCCGACCCCTTCGTCGATTACCTCCACCACGGCGTTTTCGCCCTCGACACGTGCGTGCAGACGAATGCTTGCATCCGGGTCGCTGTACTTGCTGGCGTTGCTGAGCAGATTCGCGAATACCTGTGCCATCCGCTCTCCATCGGCCTCGATCGGGAGTGGCTGGTTCGGAAGATCGACCTCCAGGTGCTGTCCGGCCTCGTTGAGTGCAGGCGCCACGGTTTCGATCGCATCCTCGATGATGGATTGCAGCGTCGTCCGGCGCTTGCGCATCGTGAGCTTGCCGCGCGAGATGCGCGCGACGTCCAGCAGGTCGTCGATCAGCCGCACCAGTTGGCGCAGCTGGCGTTCCATGATGCGCACCGCGTCTGCCGCCGAGCGCGGGTCGCCAACCTGCAACAGGCGCAGGGCGTTGCGGATCGGTGCCAGAGGATTGCGCAATTCGTGCGCGAGGGTGGCGAGAAACTCGTCCTTGCGACTGTCCGCCTCGATAAGTTTTGCTTCCATGCGTCGGCGTTCGACGACTTCGTCGCGCAGGCTGGCGTTGGTGTGCGCAAGGTCGGAGTTGCTTCGCTCCAGCGCAACATTGAGCCGGTGCAATTCCAGCACCTTCTCCGCCTGCAACGCCGCATTCGCCTGCGCAAGTTCCGCATTGGCGGATTCGAGGCTGGCATTCAGATGGCGAAGCTCGCGCCGCTGGCGGTACAGTTCGCACAGCACCGTCACCTTGCTGCGCAGGATTTCCGCCACCACCGGCACGAAGACGTAGTCGACCGCGCCCAGGTTGTAGCCGCGAAGGCGATCCATGTCGCTGATGTGCACGGCCGTCACGAAGATGATCGGCGTCTTCTCGTGACGCGGATGCTGATGGATCAGGCTGGCGGTCTCGAAGCCATCCATCCCCGGCATGTTGACGTCGAGCAGGATGACTGCGAATTCCATCTCCATCAGCCGCGCCAGCGCTTCCTCGCCGGAGCGGGCCCGCACCAGGTTCTCGCCCAGCTCGCCGAGGATCGCCTCGTAGCTGAGCAGGCGTCCGGGTTGATCGTCGACCAGAAGGATATTGACCATGATGCTCGTCATTCTTGCCGCGCGCGAGCGCTTAGCGGTGCAGCCACTGACGCAGGGTAGCAAGCAGTTGCTCGGTGTTTACCGGTTTGGCGATGTAGTCCGAGGCGCCGGCTTCCAGACATTTCTCGCGATCGCCCTTCATCGCCTTTGCGGTGAGCGCGATGATCGGCAACGAGCGGAATTTGGGATTTCGGCGGATGGCGCGCATGGTCGCGTAGCCGTCCATCTCGGGCATCATGATATCCATCAGGATCAGCGCGGTCTCGGGTTTGGTTTCGAGTAGATGGATCGCTTCCTGCCCATCCGTGGAGGTGATCACCTTCATTCCCTGTCGCTCCAGGATGCTGCTCACTGCGAAGATGTTGCGGATGTCGTCGTCCACCACCAGCACCTGCTTGTCGCTGAGCGCCTCATTGGAGGTGTAAAGCCTGTCGAGCATGCGCCGCTGTTCCGGTGCCAGGTCGGCGACGACGCGGTGCAGAAACAGTGCCGTCTCGTCGAGTAGGCGTTCGGGCGAACCCGCGCCCTTGATCACGATGCTCTTGGCCACGCGGCCAAGACGCCGTTCTTCGTCCGCACTCAGATCGCGCCCAGTGAAGACCACGATCGGAATCTCGCGCAGTGCCGACTCCTGTTGTACGGTGTCGAGCAGCTCGAAACCAGACATGTCGGGCAGGGTCAGGTCAAGCACGACGCAGTCGAAGGGCTGCGTGCGCAACAACTTCAAGGCCTCGGTTCCGGTCGCGGCCGTCGTTATTGCGACGTCGCTGTGCTGAATCAGCGCTTCTATGCTCATGCGTTCGGCATCGTTGTCCTCCACCACCAGCAAGCGCCGTACTTGCGGCAGTGCGAAGAGCTTGATGCGAGCGAGCGCGACCTCGATGCCGTCGGTGGTAGCGGGCTTGGAGAGGAAGGCGAACGCGCCGCGCTCCATGCCGTGCTGGCGTTCTTCCTCGATGGTGACGATCTGCACCGGGATGTGGCGGGTCGTGGGATCTTGTTTCAGGCGCGCGAGCACGGTCCAGCCAAGCATGTCGGGCAGGAAGATATCGAGCGAGATGGCGGTCGGCAGGTACTCACGCGCCATTTTTATCGCATTGCCACCGTTGAGCGTCACCAGCGCCTTGAAGCCGGATTCGCGCGCCAGTCTCAGCAGTAGCCGCGCATAGTGCGGGTCGTCATCGACGATCAGCAGCACCGGGTCTTCGGGTTGCAGCACGTGACGGTCGTCTTCGATCTCCTCGACCTCCTCCACGGCCAAGGTAGGCGGCAGCGCGCGCGTCACCAGCTCGCCCTCGATCAGTGAACGCCGACGCGGCGCGGCGGTGCCGCGATAGTCCAGCGGCAAATAAAGGGTAAAGGTACTGCCCTGGCCAGGCGTGCTCGACAAACGAATTTCACCGCCAAGCAAAGTCGCCAGTTCGCGGCTGATGGCCAGGCCCAGGCCGGTGCCGCCGAACTTTCGCGACGTGCCCGCATCGGCCTGCTGGAAGGCCTCGAAGATGATGCGCTGCTTGTCGCCGGAGATTCCGATGCCGGTATCGGTGACGGTCAGGGCCACGACGGTCGGCACCTGCGACAGCACGGGATGGCCCGGGCTCCACCCTTCGCGAGCGACGCGCGCCGCAAGCCGCACGCTGCCGTGCTCGGTGAACTTGAACGCATTCGAGAGCAGGTTCTTGAGGATCTGCAGCAGTCGTTTGGGGTCGGTGGTGAGGGCGCGACCCAGTCCGGAATCGAATTCGAGACTGAACTCCAGATTGCGCCGATCGGCCTCGTGGCGGAAGTTGCGCTCGATCATGTCGCGGATCTGGACGAACGAGATCTCCTCGCTTTCCACCGTAACCGTGCCGGACTCGATCTTCGACAAATCGAGAATGTCGCTGATGAGATTCAGCAGGTCGGTGCCTGCGCTGTGGATGGTCTTGGCGAACTCGACCTGCTTGAGCGACAGGTTCTGCTCCGCGTTGTCGGACAACTGCTGCCCAAGAATGAGGATGCTGTTGAGGGGTGTCCGCAGCTCGTGCGACATGTTGGCGAGGAACTCGGACTTGTAGCGCGAGGTCATCGCGAGCTCGGCAGCCTTGTCTTCGAGCGCGCGTCGGGCCTGTTCGATTTCCTGGTTCTTGCGCTCCACCTCGACGTTGCGTTCGGCCAGCAACCGGGCCTTGAGCGCCATCTCCTCGTTGGTCTGCTGCAATTCGCGCTGCTGCGTCTGAAGCTCCGACGCCAGTTTTTGCGACTGCGCCAGCAGACTCTCGGTCCGCATTGTGGCCTCGATCGTGTTGAGCACGATGCCGATCGAACCGGTGAGCTGTTCGAGAAACGAACGATGCGAGTCCGTGAACTCGCGCAGCGAGGCCAGTTCGATCACCGCTTTGACCTGGTCCTCGAACAGCACTGGCAGCACAATCACGCTCCGCGGCTTCGACGAGAACAGGCCCGAACCGATCCTGATCCCTTTCTCGTGGGTCGCGTCTTCGGGCAAATCGTCCACCAGCAGGCGACGGCGTTCCGCCGCGCACTGTCCCACCAGTCCCTGACCGAGGTAGTACTCACGCGGCTGGTCGCCGGATTGCGGGTCGGCATAGCCTGCCAACTGGCGCAGCCGCGGCGCGACCTCGGCGTCTTCCATCACGTACATCAGGCCCTGCTCGGCGTTCACCAACGGCGCCAGCTCGGACAACAAGGTCTGTCCGAGCGTGATCAAGTTGCGCTGGCCCTGCATCGTGCCGCTGAATTTCGCCAGGTTGGTCTTGAGCCAGTCCTGCTCGCGGTTGCGCTCGGTGGTGGCGCGCAGGTTGTCGATCATCGAGTTGATGTTGTCTTTCAGGTCCGCCACCTCACCCCTGACATCGACCTGGATGGAACGGGTGAGATCGCCCTTGGTCACCGCGGTGGCGACCTCGGCGATGGCGCGCACTTGCGAGGTGAGGTTGGCCGCGAGGCGATTGACGTTGGCGGTGAGATCCTTCCAGATGCCGGCCGTGCCGGGCACATTGGCCTGGCCGCCGAGACGGCCCTCGACGCCGACTTCGCGCGCCACCGTCGTCACCTGGTCGGCGAAGATCGCGAGCGTATCGGTCATCGCATTGATGATTTCGCCCAACGCCGCGATTTCACCCTTGGCCTCCACCGTGAGTTTCTGCTGCAGGTCGCCGTTCGCCACCGCGGTGACGACCTTTGCGATGCCGCGCACCTGGTTGGTCAGGTTGGTCGCCATCACGTTGACATTGTCAGTGAGGTCCTTCCAGGTGCCGGCCACGCCCGGCACCGTCGCCTGTCCGCCGAGCTTGCCGTCGGTGCCGACCTCGCGCGCGACGCGCGTTACTTCTGCCGCAAATCCATTCAACTGATCGACCATCGTGTTGATGGTGCTTTTCAGCTCCAGAATTTCACCTTTCGCATCGACCGCGATCTTGCGCGAGAGATCCCCTCTGGCGACCGCTGTCGCGACCTCGGCAATATTTCGCACCTGGGTGGTGAGGTTGGTCGCCATCGAGTTGACGTTGTCGGTGAGGTCCTTCCAGATGCCGGCCACGCCGGGCACGATGGCCTGTCCGCCGAGCTTGCCGTCGGTGCCGACCTCGCGCGACATGCGCGTGACTTCCGCCGCGAAACTGTTGAGCTGATCCACCATGGTGTTGATGGTGTTCTTCAGTTCCAGGATCTCGCCCTTCACGTCGACCTGGATCTTGCGCGACAGATCGCCTTTCGCCACCGCGGTGGTGACCTCGGCGATATTGCGCACCTGGGTGGTGAGGTTGGTGGCCATGGAGTTGACGTTCTCGGTCAACTCCTTCCAGACGCCACTGACGCCCTTTACCGTGGCCTGACCTCCGAGCTTGCCGTCGGTGCCGACCTCGCGCGCCACGCGCGTCACCTCCGCGCCGAATCCGTTGAGCTGATCGACCATCGTATTGATGGTGTCCTTCAGTTCCAGGATTTCGCCTTTCACATCCACGGTGATCTTGCGAGAGAGATCGCCCTTCGCCACGGCCGTCGTCACCTCGGCGATGTTGCGCACCTGGCCGGTAAGATTCGTGGCCATGGCGTTGACCGAGTCGGTGAGATCTTTCCAGGTGCCCGCGACGCCCGGCACCACGGCCTGACCGCCGAGCTTGCCTTCGGTACCGACCTCGCGCGCGACGCGCGTCACTTCGGCCGCGAATCCGTTCAACTGGTCGACCATGGTGTTGATGGTGTTCTTCAGCGCCAGGATTTCGCCGCGCACCTCCACGTCGATCTTGCGGGAAAGGTCTCCCCTGGCCACCGCGGTGGT
>JBKJTK010000474.1:0-5125 GCA_046590875.1 Chiayiivirga sp. | reverse complement strand
CAACAGCTGTGCACCGCGATGACGCTCGCCCTGCGCAAAGCTGAGTCCGGCGACAGCCAGTGCCGCCGCGCCAAGGATGGTGAAGGCGACGGCGCGTGTGTGCGATGCGTAAGTTTTCATGCGGTGCTCCGGAACGGGACAGACCGTATCGGTCTGCCCGTTACAACGGCGTCGTGGGCGGTTCGTTGACGCCCAACCCGTGGTGACCGGGAGCGCGTGCGCGACTCGCTCAATCAGATTGCCACCACATCCAGAAGCCGTCGCCGATGCGCTTGAAGAAGCCTCCTTCGGGTGCATCCGCGAGCGCCACCAATGGGCGTTCGGCGATGGCTTTTCCGTCGAGGCTCAGACGCAGCGTGCCGACCGTTTGGCCCTTGGCGAAGGGCGCGATCAATTGCTTGGGCACGTCCATCGCAGCGGTGATCTGCTCGTACTTGCCACGCGGCACCGTGACCAGCAGGGCTTCGCTCAGGCCCAGATCCAGGGTCGGGGTCTCGCCTTTCCACAGCGGCGGTTGCGCCACCGGCGTGTTGGCGGCGTACACGGTATGGGTTTCGAAGAAGCGGAAGCCCCAGTTGAGCAGGGCGAAGCTGTCGTCGGCGCGCTGTTTCTCGCCGCTCGATCCCATCAACACGCTGATCAAACGCTGGTCGCCGCGCTTGGCCGATGCCGCGAGGCAATAACCGGCGGCGGAGTGGTGCCCGGTCTTGATGCCGTCGATGCTCTCGTCCTTCCACAACAGCGTGTTGCGGTTGTACTGCTTGATGCCGTTGATGGTGAGTTCTTTCTGCGAATAGACCGCGTACTCGGCGGGAAAATCGCGGATCAGCGCACGCGACAGACGCGCAATGTCGTGCGCGGTGGTGTAGTGCTCCGGCGCCGACAGCCCGTGCGAGTTGACGAAATGGGTTTGGTTCAGGCCCAGTCGCTGCGCGTGAGAGTTCATCAGCGCGGCGAAGGCATCCTCGCTACCGGCGACGTGTTCGGCGAGCGCAATCGAAGCATCGTTGCCGGATTGAATAATCATGCCGTGCAGAAGTTCCGAGAGCTTCACCTTCGAGTTCAGCGGCAGGAAACTGGTGGAGCCGTCGGTGCCGCCGCCACCGCCGCGCCAGGCGTTCTCGCTGATGGTGACCTCGTCGTCCGGTTTCAGCTTGCCGTTCCTGATTTCCGCCGACACCACGTAGGAGGTCATCACCTTGGTGATGCTGGCCGGCTCCACGCGCGCATCGATGTTTTCACCTGCGAGGATCTGACCGCTGGCGTCGTCCATCAACAACCATGCCGTGGCTTGTACCGCGGGGGGCGGCGGGGTCGGCATCGCCGAGGCCACGGCGGCTTGCGGCGTTGGCGTGCTCGGCACGGGCGTGCTCGAGAGAGGCGGGGGCGTCTGCGCGACAGCGGGGCCGACGAACAGGGCGAGGATCAGCAGCGAACGGGAAATCATCATCTTGGGACGGGCTCCAGCAAAAACATTTTTTCGGATGGACGGGATGTCGAGGCCTAAAGAATTCTCACCAGAGCCAGACACCGTCGCGGTATTTATTCGGCCAACAGCGTCGGCTGACCCAGACCGAGCGCGCGCACCTGCGCCGCCAGGCGTTCGGCAATCTCGCGACCCGCCAACGGGCCGATGCGGACGCGGTAGACGCGGTCGCCGCGCACCTTCGTACGATAGATCTTCACGCGTTCGACATCGGCATCTTCAAGCCGTTCGACCAGGCGCTTGGCATTGACGCGGTCGCCGAAGCTGGCGACTTGCAGCCAGGTTTCTGCTGCGTGCCGCGACGCCGTGCTGTGTGCCGCGATCGGCGCGGTCATCGTTGCCCGCGTTGGTGCGACCTTCGCAGCGGTCGCAGCCCCGCCCAGCGCGCGCACTTCAACCGCGGCCGTTCCCTTGATGTGCATGCCGAGCTTGATCGCGGCCGCATACGACAAGTCGATCAAGCGGTCACCGTAGAACGGGCCGCGATCGTTGATACGCACCGTCACGCTGCGGCCGTTTTCCAGATTGGTGACGCGCGCGAACGTCGGCAGCGGCAGGGTCTTGTGCGCGGCACTGAAGGCGTACATGTCGTACGGCTCCAGGCTGGAAGTGGCACGGCCATGGAATTTTTCGCCGTACCACGATGCCGTGCCGCGCTTAACGTAGCCTCGCGCGCTGTCCATCACGTGGTAGCTGTGCCCCAGGACGGTATAGGGAGAACGATTGCCGTAGCGCGCGCGCGGTTCGTCCCGCGGCTGCGGTTCGGACAGCGCGCTGATGTCGGGCGGAATCGCCGGCCCGCTGTCGGATACGCCGGGCTTGTACAGACCGCCTGCGGTGTACTCACCGGGTTGGTCCGGACGCGCACGGCGGTGCACAGCGGTATTGGAGATCGGTGTGTTCGGAGCCTCGACGGCGGGCGCGGCAGGCTTTTTCACCGGCGCGGGCACGCAAGCGCCGAGCATCGACAGCACCAACAGGACCAAGAACGCGCGCATCACGGCGCGGCGGTCGCGTCCCCGCTGCCACGAAGCGCCTGCGACAGCTGCCAGACCGCGAGCGAATACAGCGGCGAACGGTTGTAGCGCGAGATCACGTAGAAATTCTTGAACGTGATCCAGTATTCCTTGCCTTGCGCGCCATCGAGGGTGAGCAGGGTCGCCGGCGCGGCATGGCCGATCGCCTGTTTCAGGCGATAGCCTTTGTTGCCCAGTTCGAGCAGCGAAAACTTCGCCTCCAGCGTTTCCGGAGCGAACGCCTTCGCTTTCGCATCGCGTGTCGCCGGCAAGGCGACCGGCTCGCCGCGCTTCCAGCCGTGAGCCACGAAATAATTTGCGACCGACGCGAACACGTCGGGTAGCGAGCCGAACAAATCGCGACGGCCATCACCATCACCGTCGCGCGCGTAGGCGCGATAGCTCGACGGCATGAACTGTCCCCATCCCATCGCGCCGGCGTAACTGCCCTTGATCGCGGTCAGATCAAGCGATTCCTCCTCGACCAGCGCGAACACCTGCATCAACTCGCTGCGGAAGAACGGTGCGCGTTTCGGATAATGAAAGGCGAGCGTGTAGAGCGCATCCAGTACGCGATAGCTACCGGTGATGCGGCCATAGCTGGTCTCCACGCCGATGATCGCCACCACCACCTCGGCCGGCACGCCAGTGTCGGCCTCGACCTTGGCCAGCGCCGCGCGATGCTGCGCGAGGAACGCGCGCCCATCCTTGATGCGCGCCGCGGTCAGGAAGATGGGGCGATACGCTTTCCAGGGCTTGCCCTCGGCGGGTCGCGTGATCGCATCGATGATGCTTTGCTGGTATTTCGCCTGCGCCAGCAAGGCCTCGACCGTATCGGCGGAAACCCGGTGCTGCTGCACCACCTCCATCACGAACTGTTTCTTGTCGGCGGCCGACGGCTCGGCGTGGGCAGTTCCCACCGCCGCCAGCGCGGCGAACAGATTCGCTAAAAAAAATGAACGCATCGTGGCCCGTACTGCGGAGAAGACGCGCGCATCTTACACGCTCGCGACAGCCCTCGCGCCGTGCTGGGACGGTGCCGGGTTCAGCCTCGGATCAGCGCAGGACCAGCGCCGCGGTGGGTCTTGCTACCGATCGTGTTCGCGCACTCGCCACCCCGTCGCGACGCGCCGCACGGCGATACGCAGCAGGTTTGCGGCGACGCCGCCCGCGGACGACGAGTACGGTCGAAATCGCGGACAGCGCCGCCGCAATGCGTTGCCGCCGCAGCAGGACAAGGGAGATCAGGGGAGCGACCAGCAACCAGTACGGCAACCAGCCAATGGCGTGGTTGTGCCAGTCCCCCAATGGCAGCCAGATCAGGCTCAGCAAGCCGACCCCGATCCACGCGTGCAGCAGTCGCAGGAACGCCGCATCCAAATCGGCGAAGTAGCGCGGTTGATGTTCGAGGCGCGGCATGAGTGGTCTCCGGGATGGGCCGGAGCGCAGATTGTCCGCCCCCTATCTCACAGGATGCGACCCACAGGGATGTGGGGAGTGCCGACGCGCGTCGGGAACGCGCGCGGCCGACCCACAGGGACGTGGGGAGTGCCGACGCACGACATGGTGTCTCGCGTCACTTGCGTCACTCGCTTCGTTGCGGCGTCGCGAGCGCCATCCCTGGCTTTTTTCGTGCGCCTCCGGGCGCCCGAGTCACTTCTCTTTGCGTCGCCAAAGAGAAGTAACCAAGAGAAAGGCGACCCGGGTTACGCGCCGCCTTTGGCGGTTCGCGTCGGACTGGCGGGGTTTGTCGACGGCACGTCCGTGTCCCGACGACAAACTCGCGCCCATCCATGGGCGCGACCCTGCGGGCTTTTCCACCAGCCCGCCGCCGCTCCACACGGGACCCGAGATCAAGAGCACAGCAAAACCCGCACGATTCGAGGGTTTTGCTCCCGATCTCGCTTCTGCGCGCTGGAGCGCGCGCTCTTGGTGGGGCCCCTGAGACGCGGTGAGGCGGGGACGATAGGCCCGCAGGGGCGCGCGCATGGATGCGCGTGCGTTTTCGCCGGCACATGGATGTGCCGTCGAAAACCCTGGCCCCGACTCACGCACCCTTTGGACAAGGATGTCCAAAGGGCGCGGCTCCGGGGTGGCCTTCTCTTTGGTTACTTTCTCTTGGCCATTCAAGAGAAAGTGGCTCGGGCGCCCGGAGGCGCACGAAACACGCCAGGGATGGCGCTCGCGAAACCGCACATAAGCACGAGCCAAGATCAAGATGGATTCCCGCCTTCGCGGGAATGACGAGTCTTGGGCAGAGTCGCTGGGTTCCCGCTTTCGCGGATATGACGAATTAATGGGCCCCGCGCCCAAGCGCCATAACTCCCGATGACTTCCGGCACTACATCCCCCACCCTCGCAAAGGCGATCCTGTTTTTGCCCGCGAAGCCGGCCGGGACTAGAATTCAGAAGTTTTTCCACTCCCCGTCTCGACGCTTCAAGGATCCCGCCATGCCCATCGACTTTGAACAGGCCCGCTTTGCGATGGTCGAGCAGCAGGTCCGCCCCTGGGAGGTGCTGGATCCGCGCGTGCTGGATGTATTGAGTGTGGTGAAGCGCGAGCACTTTGTCCCGGCGCGCCATCGCAAGCTGGCGTTCGCCGATCTCGCGCTGCCGATGGAGC
>JBKJTK010000182.1:0-6600 GCA_046590875.1 Chiayiivirga sp. | reverse complement strand
GCTGGTCACCCTGTTCGAAGGCGCGCTCGGTCCGTCGCGCGTGGTCGACTACGGCAGCAGCTTCGATGTCTACGGCATCTGGTTCCTGCCCTACGTGATCACCCAGAACTCCGGGGTCACGCTCGACATCACGAAGTTGATGGAAGCCCAACACACCGTGCGCACCGCCGATGAAGCGAGGGAATATTTGGCGCGGCTAGCACAGGCCCCGGCGATCCTCGACGGCGCATTGGCGAAGCTGCGCCACGATGTGGAACTGGGCGCAATACCTCCCGACTTCATCGTGCAGAAGTCGAAGGCGGTGGTCGACGCGTTTGCGGCGATACCCGCCGCCGACAACGTGTTGGTCACGAGCTTTGCGAAAAAGCTCGACGCAGCCAAGGTGGCCGATGCGGATGCGCACACGGCGGAAGCCCTGGCGTTGATCGAGACGGGCGTACTCCCGGCCTACCGGCGCATCAGCGCCTATCTCGCGGAGATTGCACCGAGAGCGCCGCACGACGCCGGCATCTGGCGGCTACCCAACGGCCCGGCGCTGTACAAGGCGATGATCAGGCACATGACCGACAGCGATCTCGATCCCGAGGACGTGCATCAAATCGGGCTCGCCGAAGTCGCCCGCATCACGGCTGAAATGGATCGCCTTTTGCGCGACCAGGGCCACACGAAGGGCACGGTCGGCGAACGAATGATCGCGCTAGCCGCGGACTCGCGCTACGTGTTTCCGAACACAAAGGAAGGCAAGGCGCAGTTGCTCGCCAGCATCGAGTCACAAATGGCGAGGATGATGGAACTCCTTCCCAAGCTGTTCGGTAACTTGCCCAAGCACCCGCTCGAATTGCGCAGGGTTCCCGAGTTCAGCCAGGACTCGGCGCCGGGCGGGTACTACGACCCGCCAGCACCGGACGGATCACGCCCCGGCATCTACTGGGTCAACCTGCGCGATACCGCCGCGCTGCCGAAATTCTCGGCGCCGACACTGACCTTCCACGAATCGATTCCCGGCCATCACATGCAGATGGCGATCGCGATCGATCAGGATGCACCGTTCCTCGCCAAGAGTTTCAATTCCAATGCCGCGGCAGAAGGCTGGGCCCTGTATGCCGAGGCGCTGGCTGCGGAGATGGGCATGTATGCGGATGATCCGATCGGCGACATCGGCCGATTGCGCGACGAACTGCATCGGGCAGTGCGGCTCGTGGTCGATACCGGCATGCATGCAAAAAAATGGAGTCGTGAGCAGGCCATCGACTACATGGTCGCCACCGAAGGTGCCGATCAGGGTTCTGCGGTGTCCGAGATCGAGCGCTACGTCGTCTGGCCTGGTCAGGCGCTCGGCTACAAGATCGGCATGCTCAGGATCCAGCAGCTGCGCAAGGAGGCGGAAGCGGCCTACGGCCCCCGCTTCGATATCCGAGAATTCCACGATCGGCTGCTCCGGATTTCCGCATCTGCACTGCCCGTGATCGAGCGCGACATGCGCGACTGGATCGTAGAAGCCGAAAGCGCGCCCTGACGCTTGCGATCCACAACCGCGGGGTCAGTGACGTTTCCCTTCTTTGCGCTCTCATGCGCTCGCGTCAGGGCGCTTCGAATTCGTCGGCGAAGAGTCCATCGTCCGAGAAGCGGGTAAATGCGCCGCGGGCATAGAGGAACCGCTGTCCGGTGACACTCGCTGAGGTGACTCCGGCTGCTGGCCTGAGAAAGCAGCCGGGGTCTTCCTCGTGGCCTGGAATGGCCCCGGATGCGATCTAATGGGGTGCCCCTCCGGAGCTCCCGATGCCTGATCCCCTGTCCCGTCTGCTGCGCCTGCCCTGCGGCGTCCAGATCCTCAACCGCCTGTGCAAGTCGGCGATGACTGAGGGACTCGCCGATTCGGGACTGCGGGCGACCGGGCGGCACGTGCGGCTCTACCGCGCGTGGAGCGAAGGCGGCGCCGGGTTGCACGTCACCGGTAACGTCATGATCGACCGCCACGTGATCGAGCGTCCGGGCAATGTCGCCATCGATCCCAGCCATCCGCCCAGTGTGGATGCCGAGGCCCGTTCGCTGCTCAGGGCCTGGTCCGCGGCCGGAACGGTGGGTGGCAACGAGCTGTGGATGCAGATATCGCATGCGGGCCGGCAGTCGCCGCGCTATGCGACGCGCCAGCCGGTAGGGCCATCGGACGTGCAACTGAAGCTGATGGGCAACTACGCGCGGCCGCGCGCCCTGCGCGAGGACGAAATCCTCGGCCTGGTACAGCGCTTCGCCGACGTGGCCGTGATCGCACGCGATAGCGGCTTCACCGGCGTACAGGTCCACGGTGCGCATGGTTACCTGCTGAGCAGTTTCCTTTCGCCGGTCACCAATCTGCGCACCGACGCGTGGGGCGGTTCGCTGGCCAACCGCGCGCGCTTTCTGGTGGAAACGGTGCAAGCGGTGCGCAAGGCGGTGGGCCGTGACTTCCCGGTTTCGGTGAAGCTCAACTCCGACGACTTCCGCAAGGGTGGCTTCAGCAGCGCCGATTGCCTGGGCGTGGTGCAGATGCTGGACGGCGAAGGCGTGGACCTGCTGGAGATATCCGGCGGCAACTACGAACAACCGCGGCTGCTGGGTGTGTCGGGCCGCGACGACGACGCCGTGCAGGTACGCGAAAGCACGCAGGTGCGCGAGGCCTATTTCCTCGATTACGCGGCGGCCATCCGCAAGGTCGCCACGATGCCAATAATGGTCACCGGCGGTTTCCGCACTCGCGCCGGCATGGAAGCGGCGCTGGCCTCCGGCGACACCGACATGATCGGGCTGGGCTGGCCCTTCTGCACGCACCCCGATGCGGCGCGGCGGCTGCTGGCGAACGAAATCGACGAACTTCCGGCCTTCGAGCGACGGCTGCACTTGCGGCCACGCGGCCTGCTGTCGCCGGCGAGCCCCTGGCTGCTGCCGAAGATGGTAAACGTGCTGGGCGCGCAGGGCTGGTACTACCAGCAGATGGATCGCCTCGCCGATGGCCGCGCGCCGGACCTGTCCCGTGGCATGTTGCGCTCGTTCGCGCGCTACTGGTGGAATGACCTGGGCAAGGCCGCGATGCTGCGGCGCTAGGCGGCTCCGTGGCTACCAGCGATTGGATGCACGGCATTGAACCGCTCACCGACGAAGCCGTCGTCGCGACGACGCAGGCCTGGTTACGCATGCGTCGGTTTTGCTCAATTTCTCCATCGCCCCGAGCTTTTCGGAGTGGGCGCAGGTGGGCAGGCGGTGGCGGCTCTATAGGGCCGCGAGTTTGGCGATAAACTCCATCCGTGCCCAAACCGGCGCGTGCGTGACCACCGGCTAACCGACAGGCTGGGCAGGCTGGCTGAAAAGGGCGTCTGAATTTTGAATTTCCTGTACTTTTCCTATGCTTCAGATCGGTCCGTTGAGGCTGATGAGCAAGCTGTTCCGGAAGATGGGACGGCGTTGGTGACAGGCTGATGCGCGACATCCGCTGGCGCCTGCACCTCACCTCGCCGCCGTCGCGCGTCTACGGTTTCCTCGCCACCGATGCCGGTCGTACCCGCTGGTGGGCAGAACACAGCGAAGAAATCGATGGTCTCGTGACCTCGCGTTTCGTCAACGGCCAGGAACTGATCGCTCCGGTACTGTTGCGCGAACCGCCCTCACGTTACGCGCTGCGCTACTTCGGCGGCAGCGAAGCGATTTTTGATTTGCGCGAAGACGGCGCCGACGGCACCGATCTGGATTTCACCGAACGCGACGTGCCCGCCGAGCAGTGGACGCAGAATCACGCCGGCTGGCTGAGCATGCTGCTGGCGCTGAAAGCGGCCTGCGACTTCGGCGTCGACTTGCGCAATCACGATCCGGCACGCAGCTGGGATCAGGGCTACGTGGACAACTGAGCGCGCCTTGCCGCTACGCCACTTCCTGTTGTTGTTGCTGATCTGCCTGGCCTGGGGCGGCAACTTCCTGACTTCCGCTCTGGCGCTGCGTGAGATTCCCCCCTTTCTGTTCACCGCCCTGCGCTTGATCCTGGTGGCGGCGCTCCTGCTGCCCTTCCTGCATCGGCCCGGGGTGGGGCAATGGCCGCGACTTATTGCCGTTGCGCTGCTGAATGGCGCGCTGCATTTCGGGCTGAGTTTCTGGTCGCTAAAGCTGGCCGGAAATCTCGCCTCGCCCGCGATCCTGATGCAGGTCTACATCCCGATGGCGACCGTGCTTGCGGTGATCTTCCTCGGCGAACGCATCGGCTGGAAAACGTCTGCCGGGATCGCGGTGAGTTTCGCCGGCGTGCTGGTGCTGGGTTTCGATCCGGTGGTGCTGAAGGCGCCGCAGTCGCTGTGGTTGATGCTGGCGGCGGCAATGATGATCGCGGTCGGCACCGTGCTGATGCGCGGTCTGACCGGCTTCAGCGCGATGTCACAACAAGGCTGGAGCGCGCTGATCGGCATCGTGCCCTTGCTGGCATTGAGCGCGTGGCTGGAATCCTCACAGTGGAGCGCGCTGATCGATGCGAGTTGGGTCGCCTGGGGCGGCGTAGTCTATGCCGCCCTGCTCGCCTCGGTGTTGGGCCACGGGCTGTTCTACTGGCTGATCCAGCGCCATCCGGTGTCGCGTCTGATGCCCTATCTATTGCTGGCGCCCCTATTCGCGATCGCGCTGGGGGTTTGGTTCCATGGCGATATGCTCGGTCCGCGCCTGCTGCTGGGCGGCGCCATGGTGCTGGGCGGCGTGTTGACGATCGGCTTGCGTGCGCAAATCAAGGCGCGGCCGCTGCCGGTACCCAGCGAAGTCTGATCGCCCGATGCCGAAATGGCGCTGCACTCCTCGCGCTCGGCACAACGGTCGGGAACCGGGCGTGGCTTAACCTTGCCGCGCACGTCAACCTCGCGCCGGCTACCGCGTTGGGACCCGAGTAGGCGTCCGGCGCACTTCCCGGGCCGACGGGCGGTGTGGCGGCGGCCACCGATTGGTAACAAAATGTGACGCGCTGCGTGACTCGTCTCACGATTTCAGCGCAGGCTACGCGCCGTTGTCGATTCTTTGCGTTCGGGGTGATGCATGACTCGTTTCGTTTCCGCACTGATTCTGGCCGTGCTCTTGTCTCCGCTGTCCGACGCGCAGGCGGGCGGCGTCGATGCGGTCTTCGACGACAGCTTCGAGCGGCCGTTTGATTTCGTCGAATCCGATGCCGAGGCGGCGCGGTTCCTCAATCAGGCCAGCTTCGGCGCGACCACGGGTTCCATCGCGCAGGTGCGCAACAGCAGCCTCCAGGGCTGGATACAGCAACAGACCGCCTTGGCGCCGACCCTGAGCCGACCCTTCCTCGAAACCCTGACCGTCTCGGAGAACGCTGCCGGCAATACCCTGGATCAAAGCTATCGGGTGCAGCGCTGGATCGACACGGCGGTCACCGCCCCCGATCAATTACGCCAGCGCGTGGCGTGGGCGCTGGGCCAGATGATCGTGGTGTCCGATGAGGACGCCGGACTCAGCCAGGATCCGGTGATGGTGGCGGAGTGGAACGATCTGCTGGTGCGAAATGCCTTGGGCAACTTTCGTACGCTGCTGGGACAGACCGTGCGCAGTCCGATGATGGGGCGCTATCTCACCCATCTGCGCAACCGCAAGTTCGAGATCACGCCACGCTGCTACGACCAGCGCCCGCCGCTCAACGATGACACGAATGTGGGCACGCCTGGCCTGGAATACCACGACTGCACCCAGAGCGATGCCACCAACAACAACACCCTGCCGGTGCGCATTGCGCGCTACAACCTGCCCAGCGGTGGCCTGATCGCGCCAGACGAAAATTTCGCGCGCGAGATCATGCAGTTGTTCACTATCGGTCTGATCGTACGCAATCCGGATTTCAGTCCGGACGTGAGCAATATCGATCCCGCCACCAGCAATCCCTTCCCGACCTACAACCAGCTCACCGTCACCACGCTCTCGCGCGTATTGACCGGGTTGAGCTATGCCTGCAGCGGCAATCGCACCGTTGCCGGCCAGCTCATCAGCCGGGTCTGCAATTGCACGGGCAGCGACTGCAGCTTTGTGACCGGCAATTTCTTCTCGACGCCGCCGTCGCTGACGCTCAACACCGAAGACGGTCTGGTACACCCGGATCGTTACGAACCCATGATCTGTTACCCGCGCTACCACGACACCGGGCGCGATCGAAATGGCTTCCAATACCCCGGTGTGCCACCCACCAATCCTCCGGGCGCCACGATTGAGCTCGCGGCCGGTCAGAGCATCCCCGGCGGCACGCCGGGAGCGAACAAGACGGTCGAACTCAACAATTCGCCGCTGCTGACCCTGACCGAAGTGGATCCGGGCGTGGCGCGCGCCGCCGCAACCAACTGCGATTTATTGAACGCGGCCTCGCCGGCCGCCGACAAAACCAAGTGCCTGAACTACTGCAACAGTGGTGTGGATAACGCGATCGACCTGCTGTTCAACGAACCCAACACCGCCGTGATGATCTCGCGCCAGTTGATCCAGCGCCTGGTCAGCAGCAATCCCTCGCCGGGATATATCCAGCGCGTGACCGACGTGTTCGCGAACAATGGCGCGGGCGTGCGCGGCGATCTGGGCGCGGTGGTGACCGCGGTGCTGATG
>JBKJTK010000120.1:0-6501 GCA_046590875.1 Chiayiivirga sp. | reverse complement strand
GCTGGAACTGTCGAAGCCCAAGCTCACCGCACCCGCGCAGACCGCGAATGCCGCCGCCGCGATCGCAGCGTTGCGCGCGCTGCATGAAACCCTGCCGGTGTCGGCCGAACAGATCGTGGCCGGTGTCGCCGTCGCCAGCGCACCGGCGCGCTTGCAGCGAATTCCCGGCCCGATCGAGATCCTGATCGACGTGGCGCACAACCCGCAGGCGGCGCAGCAGTTGGCGCAATGGATGATGCGCAACAAGCCGGCGGGCGCGACCCAGGCCGTGTTCGCGGCCCTTGCCGACAAGGATGTACCGAATATTGCGGGGGCGCTGCTGTCGTGCGTCGATCAATGGCATTTGGCCGGTCTGCCAGAGGTCGCAGGCCGCGGTCAGACTATCGAACAACTCTGGCGACAGCTCTCGGGCCTGCTGTCGCGGACGCTGACCACCCGCCACGACACCGTCGTCGAAGCGCTGGCAGAGGCACGCGCACAAGCGCACCCGGGCGACCGCATTCTGGTATTCGGTTCGTTCCACACTGCGGCGGCGGCGCTGCAACTGTTGCAGCGCGAGGCGGCGTCACCCGCGTAAGGACGAGGCCGCGGCGCGATCGGTTCAGCCCGCAAGGGCCGCAGATGTTCCATTCATCTGTCGGCACTTCCCCCATCCATGGGGGTCGGCCGCAGATGTTCCATTCATCTGTCGGCACTTCCCCCATCCATGGGGGTCGTATAATTCGCGCGTCCTCCTCGCAGCGGAAAATTCCGAATGGATGCAGCCCTGAAACAGCGCCTGGTTGGCGCCGCGGTTCTGGTGGCGCTAGCGGTGATCTTTCTGCCGATGCTGGTTGACGGACCCGAACCGCAGCCCGGCACGGCCGCGGTGCCGCTCGCTATCCCACCGGCCCCGCAGCGCGATTTCGAAACGCGCGAGTTGCCGCTGGCCGCGCCGCCATCGCACGCCCCTGTGCCCGCTGTGACGGCGGACGATCCCAATCGCATCGTGACCGTCGATGCCGCAAACGCGCCGCGTGTCGATGCGCTGCCGGAAGACACCGTGGTGCCCGACATCGATCCGACGCCGGTCATAACGCCTGACACCTTGCCCGCACCCAGCGGGGCGCCGGTACCGGTCGCAACGGCGCCAACGCCCGCAACCGCCACGAGTTCAGCGCCGTCCACCACCCCGGGTGGCAAATTTGTGGTCAATCTCGGCAGCTACGCCAATGCCGCGAACGCGAGTGCGCTGGTCTCGGCGTTGAAAACTGCCGGGTTGCCCGCGTACGCCGACACTACGCAACTGGACGCAAAGCCGGTGCAACGGGTGCGACTCGGCCCCTATGCGCAACGCGGCGAAGCCGAAGCCGCTCGCCTCGCGGCGACCCGCGTGCGAGCCGATCTGCCCGCGGCGGTGGTGGCGTTGGAAACGGAATCCGCCGCTGCGGCACCGGCTCCCGTGCGCGCGGCGGTGGCGTCTGGTTTTGCGGTACAGATCGGTGCGCTGGCCTCGGAAGCGGACGCCAACGCCCTGCGCGGCCGTGCCCGCGGCGCCGGGTTCACGGCCTTCGTGGAGCGCGCAGCCACTGAAACCGGTGTGTTGTGGCGAGTGCGGGTCGGGCCGGAATTGCAACGCGCCAACGCCGAGAAGCTGAAGCTCGCGCTGATGCAGAAGTTGCAGATCGACGGCAATATCGTCACGCATCCCTGAGGTTGGCCGCTTGATGCTGACGTGGGCGGATATCGCGCTGCTGACGATCCTTGGCCTGTCGACGATCGTGGGGTTATGGCGCGGGTTCGTGGTCGAGGTGATGTCGCTCGCGGTCTGGATCGGGGCCTTCTGGTTCGCCTTCGTGTTCGGCGACGAGGTTGCGACGCTGTTCGAGGGCACGGTGCAGGCAGCGTCGGCGCGATTGTTCCTCGGTTACGCCGTGTTGTTCGTGAGCGCCTTGCTGGTCGGCGGATTGGCGACGTGGCTCATGGGGAAACTGGTGAAAAGTACCGGACTCTCCGGGACGGATCGCCTCCTGGGGTTGCTCTTCGGCTTGCTGCGCGGCGTGGCGCTGGCCTGCGTCCTGGTCTTGTTGCTCGGCTTCACGCCAATGCCGCAGGACGTCTGGTGGAAGGAGTCGCGCTTGCTGCCGGAGTTCCAACGCGGCGCCGAGTGGCTGCGGACCTGGCTGCCCGACGCGGTATCGCAACACATCCGCTTCGAAATGCCGACCTTGCCGAATCTCTCGCCCCCGGACCCCGAGGCGGGAGACAATGGGAAGGGCTAGTTCCAGTCGCTAGTTCTCAGCAAGTTCCAGTAGCCAGTTCCAGTCGCCGGTAGAACAAGAGCAGCGTTACGTCGGCTCTTCTGGCAACGGGAACTGGCCACTGGAACTGCTCCACCGCTCCACGCTTGCGGGACCTTGCACCCATGTGCGGAATTATCGGCATCGTCGGCACCAGTGAAGTCGCCGCCGCGCTCTACGACGGACTCACCGTGCTGCAGCATCGTGGCCAGGACGCCGCCGGCATCGCCACGGTGGACGGCTCCAAACTGCGCGTGCACAAGGGCAACGGCCTGGTGAAGGACGTGTTCGACGAGCCGCAGATGCGCCTGCTCACCGGTCGCGTCGGCATCGGGCATTGTCGTTATCCCACCGCAGGTTCCGCCGGAGCCGACGAGGCGCAACCGTTCTATGTCAACTCGCCCTACGGCATCGCGCTGGCGCACAACGGCAATCTGGTCAACACCGACGCACTAAGGCGTGAAGTGTTCGAGCAGGACATGCGCAACGTCAACACCGAGTCCGATTCGGAAGTGTTGCTTAACGTTCTGGCACACGAACTGGCCGCGCAAGACACGCTGTCGCCGGAGGCGGTGTTCCGTGCCATCGAGGGCGTGCACCGGCGCTGCCGCGGCGGTTATGCGATCGTCAGTGTGGTGCTAGGTCTGGGTCTGGTCGCGTTCCGCGATCCGCATGGCATTCGCCCGCTGGTCCTGGGCAAGCGTCAGACCGAGGCCGGGCCCGAATACGCGGTGGTGTCGGAAAGCGTCGCGCTGGACATGCTGGGCTTTACCCGAATGCGCGACGTGGCACCCGGCGAGGTGATCGTCGTCACCACCCGCGGCGAACTGTTCACTCGACTTTGTGCCAAACCTGCCCAGCACGCGCCTTGCATCTTCGAATACGTCTACTTCGCCCGTCCGGACTCGATGATCGAAAACGTTTCGGTGCACAAGGCGCGCATGCGCATGGGCGTGAAGCTGGGCGAGAAGATACTGCGGCTGCGTCCGGATCACGACATCGACACCGTGATTCCGATTCCCGATTCGTCGCGCGATTCAGCACTGGAAGTCGCCAACACGCTCGGCATCAAATATAGAGAAGGCTTCGTCAAGAACCGCTACGTCGGCCGCACCTTCATCATGCCCGGCCAGAGCGAGCGGGTGAAATCGGTGCGCCGCAAACTCAACGCGATTCCTTTGGAATTCCGTAATCGCGTGGTGCTGCTGGTCGACGATTCCATCGTGCGCGGCACCACCTCGCAGCAGATTGTGCAGATGGCCTACGAGGCCGGTGCGAAAAAGGTTTATCTGGCCTCCGCCGCGCCGCCGGTGCGCTATCCCAACGTCTACGGCATCGACATGCCGTCGGCCTCGGAACTTGTAGCCCACGACCGTAGCGATGAAGAGGTGCAAAAGCTGCTTGGCTGCGACTGGCTGATCTACCAGGACTTGGCTGATCTCGAATGGGCCGTGGCCGAAGGCAATGAGGCATTGACGCGTTTTGATGCTTCCTGCTTTACCGGCGAGTACGTTACCGGGCTCGATGCGGGCTACTTCCAGCGCCTGCAACAAACTCGTTCCGATGCCGCCAAGCGCGAACGCCGGCTTGCCTCCTGAGCGGCTGCGCATGGACGCGATTCGCTTCGAAGGGGACGACCTGCACGTCGCAGCGCGACGATGCCTGGAAGCCTGCGATCCCGCGGAAAAACTGCGACTCACCCACGCGTTCGCGAGCGCGGTGCGAAACGGGAACACGAAACCCGGAGCATCGAGCGCTGACGCCACGCTCCTCACTCCCGGTCGGCCGACGCGACCGCAATTGGTATCGCCCCGAGCCCTTGCAAGGCGCGGCCTCGGCTCGATCGAAGGACGTGCCGCCTTCGTGCACGCGATTGCCCATATCGAGTTCAACGCGATCGACCTGGCCTGCGATGCCGTGTTTCGCTTCCGCGACATGCCTGACGCCTATTACTCCGATTGGGCGAACGTCGCGGATGACGAGGCACGCCATTTCGCGCTGCTGCAAACGCGCCTGCGCGAACTCGGCTATGCCTACGGCGATTTCGACGCCCACAACGGGTTGTGGGAGATGGCGGAGCGCACCGCCCATTCCTGCCTGGCGCGCATGGCGCTGGTACCGCGCGTGCTGGAGGCGCGCGGACTGGACGTGACGCCGGCGATGATCGTGCGCCTGCGTGCGGTCGGCGATGAGGCGACCGCGGAGATACTGGAGCTCATCCTGCGCGAGGAAGTAGGGCATGTCGCCGCTGGCTCACGTTGGTTTCGCTGGTGTTGCGAGCGCGAGGGACGCGAGCCGCGCTCGACCTTTGAAGCGCTGCTGCGCGAACACGCGCGCGGCGCGTTGCGACAACCCTTCAATCTTGAGGCACGCCGAGCCGCCGGGTTCGACGCGCAGGAACTGGCCGCGCTCGACGTGATCGCGGAGTCCGCCGCATGAGTTTGTCGCTGCGGCGTCGGTTCGGATTTGCGTTTCTGCTATCACTGATGACCGGGTCGCTGGTGCTGGGCTTTGCATGGCCCGGGACTTCCGCGCCATGGATCGCCGCGACGAGCCGCGATTTGCCCTTGGCGGAATTTGAATCGCCTGCGAGTCAGGTGTCACTGACGCAAGCCACAGTTCGCGCCGTGGGCGCCGACGCGCAGGGTGCGACGCAGTTGATGCAGTCGGTGGCCGCGCTGAACGCATCGGACTATCGCTACTTCTCATTCGACGTGGATGGATCGACCAGCGTCTCGAAGCGAGTGCTGATGTGGCGAGGCAGTGAGGGTCAGGGTGTCGTGGCCTTGCCGGACACGCCGCTAGGCCGCGGGAGCGTCGACTTGTCACGAGTGCCGGGGTGGAAAGGCACGATCGATTCGATCGGCGTGATCGCATTGCCGACGGACTACCTGCCCGCGGCCGCGATAACGGAAGCGTCGTTGGAGTTGCGTGCCGCGCGATTGGAGTCGGTCAGCTGGCGTGGCGCGTTAGCTACGCTGTGGTCGGAGTGGTCGAGCTACCGGCCCTGGATGGGGCGTTCCAGCAACACCGGTGGGTTGGAACTGGGCACGGGCGCGGGTGCATCGTTGCAAGCCTTCCTGGCGGCGTGGCTGGCGAGCGTGCTGATCGCTGTCGCGCTTTGCTTTGGCATCGTACGGGTCCGGCGTCTTTCTTTGCCGCTGCTGGTGTTCGGTTGCGCGCTGCTTGCGTTGTGGCAAATCCGGCAACTCGGCGCACGCGCTGCTGTGGCGAGCGACGCGGCCGCGCTGGTCAACGATCATCAACCCCCCTTGTTCCTCGCCGCGCAGCCGCAGCTTGCGGCAGCGGCACACGCCTTGTCCGAACACCTCCAGGCAGACGTCGAGCAGGCAGACGTCGAGCAGGCAGACGACGAGCACGCCCGTCTGCTCGTGCATGGTTCGTCGCAATTCCTCGGCGAGTATTCGACCTGGCTGCTGCGGACGCAGGAAGTCGCGATGATCTGGGCGCCAGATCAGTTGCCGGCACAGGAAGCGTTGACCGATTGGCTGTTGGTGTTGGTCGGGCAGGGCGATTGGCAATACTCGGCGGAATCCGGTCGTCTTCGCCTCGGCCCGCACGAGCGCGCGGCGGCGATCTACTTCGACGCCGGCGTGATGAAGGCGTATCGCTTCGACATCAAGCATCTGACGGACAGTGGGGCGACGCCATGAATGTCGCGATGGTGATGCTGGCGCTGTTACTGCCTGCCGGCTGCGGCTACGGCCTGTGGCAATGGTTGCTGGGACGGCCTCGGGGCTGTTTTGCCCAGTGCGCTGCTCTCGGTACGGGCTACCTCGCCGGAGCGATCGGCTTCGGCTGGATGCTGACTTGGTTCGACGGCGTCGCGACGCCAACTTTATTCGGAAGCGCTGCACCTTGGCTGGCTGCCGTTGCGATTGCGATCGGAGCCACCGGGATTCGATGGGCGCCCGAGCTGAGCGGCGCGACTCGAACCGCGCAAACCAGCCGCGCGCAGGAGCGCTGGATCATCGGTCTCACCCTGGTGCTGCTCGCACTGACCGGGCTGTTGATTCTGCAACAGGCGATCGCGCTGCCGAGCCTGAGTTGGGATGCCTGGAACGCCTGGTTGGCGAAATCCAAAGCCTGGTACCACGTCGGCAGTTTCGTCGAGGCGCAGTCGTTCGAGGCATGGCGCGATGCACCCGCGGGGACATCCATCACCACCACGGCGTGGATCTATCCCGAGGCCTTGCCGCGC
>JBKJTK010000003.1:0-6265 GCA_046590875.1 Chiayiivirga sp. | reverse complement strand
CGACCGAAAACATTTCAAGCCTGACGCCACCAAGCCCGCCTTAGACTGCACTCCTTGCGATCGCCGCCCGCGACCGCATATCGCAATCCCATCCTGCTTCGAGGTGCGCGTGTCCGGTCCCAGCCACGTCCAGGAGACCCCGATCGAGAACCGGCAGCAGCTGGTCGATTACCTCGCCGAAGGGTCCAAGCCGCGCGAGCAGTGGCGCATCGGTACCGAGCACGAGAAGTTTGGTTTCCGCCTCGACGATCTGCGACCGCTGACCTGGGAGGGACCGCAAGGCATCGAGGCGGTGCTACGCGGACTCACGCGTTATGGCTGGGCCCCGGTGGAGGAGCACGGCAAGCTGATCGCGCTCGCCAAGGAGGGCGCCACGGTCACGCTCGAACCCGCCGGCCAGCTCGAACTCTCCGGCGCGCCGCTGGAAACTATCCACGCCACCTGCTGCGAGACGACCTGTCATCTGAAGGAAGTGAAGACGGTCGCGGAGGAACTCGGCGTCGGTTTCCTCGGCATGGGTTTCCAGCCCAAGTGGACGCGCGAGGACATGCCGTGGATGCCGAAAGGCCGCTACAAGATCATGCGCGACTACATGCCCAAGCGCGGAAACCTGGGACTCGACATGATGACCCGCACTTGCACGGTGCAGGTGAATCTCGACTTCGCCAGCGAGCCCGACATGGTGAAGAAATTCCGCGTCTCGCTCGCGCTGCAGCCGATCGCGACCGCGCTGTTCGCGGATTCTCCCTTCACGGAGGGGAAACCGAACGGGTATCAGAGTTATCGCTCGCACATCTGGACCGATACCGATCCGGACCGCACTGGCATGCTCGATTTCGTGTTCGCCGACGGCTTCGGTTTCGAGCGCCACGTCGATTACCTGCTCAACGTGCCGATGTACTTCGTTTACCGCGACGGCAACTACATTGATGCCAGCGGGCAGAATTTCCGCGACTTCCTCGCGGGCAAACTGCCGGCGTATTCGGGGCATCGTCCGACGCTCAGCGACTGGGCCGACCACATGACGACCTCATTTCCCGAAGTGCGCTTGAAGCGCTATCTGGAAATGCGCGGCGCCGATGGCGGGCCGTGGAATCGCCTGTGTGCGCTGCCGGCATTCTGGGTCGGCCTGTTGTACGACGACACGGCGCTGGATGCGGCCTGGGATCTGGTGAAGGATTTCACCATGGAGGAACGCCATGCCTTGCGCGACGGCGTGCCCAAGCGCGCGCTCAAGCTCCCCTTTCGCAACGCCACCGTGCGCGAACTGGCGATCGAGGCCTTGAAGATCGCCGGCCACGGCTTGAAGCGGCGCGCGCGGCTGAACTCAAACGGCGCCGATGAAACCGTGTTCCTCGAACCCATGGTCGAGTTTGCGCTCGCCAACGAGACGCCGGCGGAACGCAAGCTGGCGCTGTTTCATTCCGCGTGGAAGGGGTCGGTCGATCCGGTGTTTCGCGAGTTTGCGTACTGATCGCAAGCCTTGCTGCTTCCGGTAGCGAAGGGAACAGGGAGCGAAAATGCTCCGCTCGTGCGACCATTCGCCCCTCACCGAATCCGTTGTTTGAAGACCTCCCATGCCCGCCATCCAAGCTCCGCAATCCGTCGAACTCACCGACGCCGATCTTGATCATCTCGATGCCTTGCTGCGCGAGCGCGCCTTGCCGCACGGAGGACTTTCGCTCGAGGCACTGGATGGATTCTTCAGTGCGCTGATCGTCGGTCCGGATCTGGTGTTGCCCAGCGAGTACCTTCCGATCGTCTGGGGCGACAGTCCGCCCGAATGGACCAGCGGCGAGCAGGCGCAGGAGGGACTCGAACTGGTGACCAAGCTATGGAATCAGATCGCCCGCCGGGTGAAGCTCGACCCCGAGGCTGCCGAGGAAGCGGCGTTCCCGTTGCTGGCCCTGCCTGACGACATGCCGGAAGAAGATTCGCCCGAGATGGACGAATACGACTACCCGATCGGCGCCGACTGGGCGGCGGGCTTCCTGCTTGGCGCCAGCCTGCGCGGCGAGGCCTGGGACGATCGCATGGAGCAAAGCGAGGAACTGGCCAAGGACTTTGAGGACCTGCACTCGTTGTTGCTGGAAGAAGACGAGGAAGACGAAAGCGGCGATTCCCAGATTGCCTCCGAACTCGGCTTCCGCGAGCGCATGGCGATCCTCGCCGAGATGCCCTACCTTCTCAACGACATGCAGCAGTGGCGCTTGCAGGAAATGGCGCCGCGTGAACCCCTGCGGCGCGAAGACAAACCCGAGCGCAACGATCCTTGTCCCTGCGGCAGCGGCAAGAAATACAAGAAGTGCCATGGGGATCCGGCGCGGCTGCATTGACGACCCGGGATTCGGTCCGCGGCCTAACCCGGGCGACCGATTCGACGCTTCCCCGACCACGTAGCCCGAGTAGAGCGAAGCGAAACCCGGGACCTCGTCGAACTGTCCCCGGTTCAGGCGTCCGAGGCCGGCGGCGGCGCCCGCATCAGCTTCATCACCATCGCGATAACTACCAACGCGCCTGCGATCAGCACGCCCCATAGCAGCCATTGTTTGTAGGGCGGAGGCGGTGGCGGTGCAGTCAGCGCGGCATCGCCGGACAGCGGGCTGCCGGCGCCGAGCGTGGCTTCCGGTGGCAGCCAGAGATCACCGCGTTCGGCCTGCAGTTGCGCGACGACGGTGCGCAAGGGGTAGTCGGGTCGGCGTCCTTCCCGGCTGCCGGCCACCAACCGATAGGGCGCTGCGCCTTGGGTCAACAGCACGAACTGCTCGGGACGATACGTGAGCGTCAACGCCGGCGCGCGCGTCTGCGGCGGCTCGGTGCGCAGTCGCCAGTGGCGGCTGCGCGTGATCGCGAGATCCACGGGAGCTGCGCTCACGGCGTCCGTGTCGCCGAGACGGAACGCCGTGCCGCTCGCGTGCTCGACCCAGGGGTCTGAGCCGGTGAGTCGACTCGCGAGAACAAAGCGGCTTACCGCGTTGCGGTCGGCCAGTTCGATCGCGATGCGCTCGACCGGAAACGGACCCGCTGTCAGATAGTCAAAGCTGCCCGGCGCGTCGCTGAGCGCGCGACCCTCAAGGGTAAATGTCTGGCGAGTCTGCGACAGCACGTCGGCCGTCTTCCAGCGATGGATCGGAATCGCACGCACGGCCGCGATCGGTAGCGCCGCACTCGCCAGATTGCGCACGCGCAGGTAAGGCAGCTCGGTGGCGGGGATTTCAAGTCGACGCCGCTCCAGCACCATCCCATTCTCCCGCAGCGACACCACGGCAAGTTGCGTCGCGAGCGTGTGCCACGTCGCCAGGTCGTCGCTGCCCGCGACCTCGACGCGGGTGTTGAGATCATCGATCTCGCCTTCCAACACCAGCTCCAGCGCGGTGACGGGGACATCGACCGTGGACAGGTCGAGCAGCAGATCGCGCGACGCGGCGAGTCCGCTGCCAGGCGTGACTTCGGCGTCGAGGCGGGTCAAGCGGCCGTCGTCGCCGCGCGCGATGTGCAACGCGATGCTATCGCCGGACGCCGCAGCCTCCGGCGCAGGCACGCGGAACACGGGCACCTCGATCGGCGGCGCTACGGCGCCTGGCGGTTCGGCCAGTTGTGCGAACGCCAGCTCGATCGGACCGGTGGGGATGGACTCGTCCGCGGCGTTGAACGCGGCCAGATCGCCGAGATCGAATTGCGTGATCCGCGCATAGATCTCGGGCGTGAGGGTGAAACGCACCACACCGTCGGCGGCGCCGGTCTCGACCGGCCACTGCCAGGCGAAATCGGTGGGGGCGATCGGGCGCGGAAGCGTTTGCGCGGCGATTGAAGATGCCGTCAGCAAAACAAGGAGTCCAACGATTCGATTGATCGGTATGGTCATGGCTGACTCGGGAGTTCAAGAGGCGCACCTCGGAAACCTTCACCCCGTTCGTGCTGAGGTATCGAAGCATGAACGGGCACGGGAACGTGAGGGCTCGCCCTTCGATACCTCAGGGCGAACGGTATTAATTGTCGGGTGTTTCACTTGCATCTATCCGCGACCGCGGCGGTGTCGGTGCGATGCGCCCGACCAACACCAGCAACGCGCCCACCGCCATGAAGGACACGATGCCCGCAAGATTACCGACGTACTGGCGGTCGATCAGCACCAGTTTCGCCAGCACCACGCCCATCAGGATCGCGCCCGTCAGCCACACGTTCCACAAGCGGCGACGCGACCCGTAAATCCATGCAGTCACGCCGAGCATGCTCCACAGCACGGTGAGCGTGGCTTGTGCGATGCGGTCGTCGAGGATCGATGGCGACCAGGTCGCGCCGGTGTAGTGATGCACCGCGCGCAGGCCAGCGAAGGTGAGGAAGGCGAACGTGGCGATGGCGAGTGCGGGACGATACGCGTCGGCGGCCGCGCCGTGGTGTCGCGACAGGCCGAGCGCGACCACCAGCACTCCGAGCTGGAACAGTTCGATCGGATTGATTAGTGGCAGATACGGCAGCGGATAACTGCCACCGCGTTCGGCCAACGCTGCGGTCCAGGCGATCGCCAGCACCGTGAGTGCCGGCACGAACCAGCGCATGCGATAGCGCGGGAATTCATTCGCCAGCGGGAAGGCGCCGAGGGCGGGCGTGCGCCAGGTTGCCAGCAGCAAGGCGATCAGGGGCATCAGTCCTGCGACAAAGCGCCAGCCATCATCCAGCGCGTGTCGTGATGCCAGCTCGTGCAGTGCCGCGCCGTACAACCAGGCCGCGGTCGCCAGTGCCGCGACATGCGCCAGCGACATTCCGCGCTGATGCGGTTCGCGCAGCCGCATCAGACCAAAAAGCATCGCGCCGAACCAGACCAGCCAGTAAACGTTGGACTCCAGCGTCACGGCGCCATCGAGATCGATTTCGGTGCCCAGCACCAGCACCGGTCCGAACCCGGCGACTCCCAACACCAGCCAGCCCAGTCGCGGCCAGGGAATCAGCCCGCGCAGCGAGGCGGCGAGCACTGCGGTGAGTGCGGCCAACGCCACCAAGGCGAGGCTGGCATCGAGGTGATCGAAGTGCTCGATGAGTTCTCTCACACCGGCAACGGCCCACCAGCCGGTGCCGAGCGCGAATGCCAGCCACACCAGAAGTCGGTGGCCCTGTTGGCGTTCGACCATCCAGCTGATGAAGAACGCCGAGAGCGCCATCAGTCCGACGCCGAGCGCATGGCCATTGATCACCGCCATTTCGGCGGGTTCCTTGATCCAGCCGTTGTCCAGCAGGCTGAAGAAATAGGCCAGCGCGGCCAATCCCTGCAAGGCCCAGCCCGCAAACTGTGGCAACCAGCGCCGCTGACGCAGGCCCAGCCAAACCAACGCCGCGCCTTCCAGCGCCCAACTTGCCGAGGTCGCGCGCGAAGACAGCGCCAGCGGCACCGCCAGGGTGGCGAAACCGACTGCCAGCGCAGCGAAGGTTTGCCCGAGCAGTGCTAGCCCGCGGCGGCGGATCAGCCAGGTCGCCAGCACGAGGTAGAGCAGGGCGACGGCGAGCGCGCTGTAGGCCAGCCCCATGCGGTCGTCGCTCATCAGCGCGGCCTGCAGCGGGAACGCGATCAACGGCGTGCCGAATATCAGGGTGCCGTCCACAAAAGGCTTGCGCGCATCCGGTCCGCGCAATGCGTACAGCACCGCGATCGCGACGTAGAAAAGAAAGAAAAGGATCAGGAAGGGTTCGACTGTCGCGAAGTGCTCCGGCCGGTAATACTTCGCGCCCCACATCGTTCCGACTGCAAAGGTAAAGCCGAAACCGATCAGGTTCAGCGCGCGCCACGGCCGTTTCCACGCGATCCCGAACACCGCTGCGTTCAATATCGCGTAGTAGGTGAACAGCGCGACGTGGTTGCCGCTGCCGGTGGAGATCAGCACTGGCGCGAGGTAGCCACCAAGGAAGCCGAGCACGGCCAGCCACATGTTCGCCTGCAGCGTCGCCAGCAGCGCGGCGCCGGCGACCAGCACCACCACCAGCGCGAAGGCGAGCGACGGTGGCAGCAATGAGTACAACTTATAGGCGGCGAAGACGGTCAGCATCAGCACGCCCAGCGCGCCGCCCTGCAGGCTCAGGCCGAAGGCCGGCTTGCGCACGCGCTCGCGCCAGCCAAAGGCGAGTCCGGCCAGCCCGGCACCGGCGATCAGGGCCAGGCGCACCTCGATCGGCATGGTGAAGTAGCCTTCCGCGGCGGCGTAGCGCAGCGCCGCGGCGACGCCGAACAGCAGCACGAGGATGCCGACCTTGACCGGCACGTTGCCTTCGGTGA
>JBKJTK010000486.1:0-3781 GCA_046590875.1 Chiayiivirga sp. | reverse complement strand
CCAGTACGATGTGTTCCTGCTGCAAGGTCAGGGTCGGCGTCGCTGGCAGATTGATAGTGGTCCGAATCCTCCGACCGCGTTTCGCGACGATGTCGAACTCAAGCTACTGCGCGAATTCCATCCCGACCACGACTGGGTGCTTGAACCCGGCGACATGCTTTACCTTCCGCCCGGCGTGCCGCATCACGGCGTGGCGATCGATGCCTGCCTGACCTTCTCGATCGGAATGCGTGCGCCGGCGCGTTCGGAGTTATTGCTCGACTTCGCGGAATTCCTGGCAGAAGGACTGTCGGAGACCCAGCGCTATGCCGACCCCGACCTGGCCGCGGTGCAGGACTCAGGCGAGATCGATGCCGCCGCACTGGCGCGGGTTGCGCTCGCGCTGGGGCCGTTTTCGCCGCCCGACCCCGCGACGCTGCGGACTTGGTTTGGCCGCTTCATCACGCGCTACCGCAGCGCGGGCGACGTCGTCTCGCCGCCGCGTCCGCCCACGCCCTCGCAGATTGCGACTCGCCTGGCGGCCGGTGCGACCCTGCACCGACATCCGTTTTCCCGCTTTGCCTGGTCGCGCAGCGGCCGCGGCGCAGACCTATTCGTCGACGGGGAAAGCCATCCCTGCAGCCTCACCTGCGCACGCCGGCTGAGCGGCGCGACCGCGCTGGATGCGGCCGATTACGCAGCGCTGGATGCGTCCGGACGAGCGCTGTTGCATGATCTGTGCGCGCGCGGCTGTTTCGCGCTGACTCGTGCTCCCCCCAAGCCGACCCCTCGCAAACGTCCGTCATGAACCGCACCGACTTCGCCATCGAGATTGCGCATTACGATATCGATCTTCCCGACCTGCGCGTCGTGCGTGATCAGGTATTCGTGGTGGAACAGCAGGTGCCGCCGGAGATCGAGCTGGACGAGCTCGATCCCCTTTGCCGGCATGCGCTGGCGCGCGATCTCGACGGCAAGCCGATCGGGACCGGTCGCCTGACGCCGCAACACAGCATCGGGCGCCTGTCCGTGTTGCCAGAGTGGCGCGGCCACGGCGTCGGCGAAGCCCTGTTGCAGACGCTGGTCGACCTTGCCCGCAGTCTTGGCTATCCGGTGATCCAACTGCACGCTCAGGTGTCGGCGATTGCCTTCTACGAGAAGTTCGCCTTTGAATGCGTCGGCGACGAGTATCTGGAAGCGGGCATCCTTCATCGCAACATGCACCGCGTCCTGGATCCGTTTCCCGAGGTGACGCGCGCTGCGCTGGCGCCCCGACCCGAATCGCGAGAGATCGTGATCGATTCGCTGGCGCAGGCACAAGACATCGCGCTACAAATCGCGTCCCAGGCGCGCCGACGTTTGTGGCTGTATTCGCGCGATCTCGATCAGCAGCTCTACGGAACCTCGGCGATGCTGGAGGCACTGAAGCGCTTCGCGATCGAAAGCCGTGGCGGCGAACTGCGCATCCTGCTGCAGGACCCGAACTCGCCGCTGCGCAACAACCACCCGCTGATTCCCTTGGCGCAACGACTGTCGAGCAGCATCCTGATCCGCGTGCCGGAGGTCGATCAGGACCTGCAGTATCCTGCTGCTTTCCTGATCGACGATCGCGGGGGATATCTGATGCGTCCGCTGGGCAGCCGCTACGAGGGCACCGCCAATCTGTACGCGCCCGGTCGCCAACGCCAGTTGCGCGAGTATTTCGAGCAAGTGTGGGAACGCTCGCTGCCTAACCCAGAACTGCGTCCGGTGCACATTTGATGAGCGTCTGACCAACCCGCATCATCGTGCTTGGTCCGGTGTCGTTGACCCGGCGCGCCGGTGTCGGCTGACCCCCGCTGGAAGTGACCGCTTGCGGCCAAAAGCGGTCACTCGAGCGTCCGAGTCAAGGGGATCGCAATCGGAACTATCGCGAGCTAGGCAGACCTCGCGGTACCCTGCGCTAGCCGCCACGCAGCCGTGCATACCGCTGCTGCTGTGAGCACAACTATCCGGTGCTTGTCACGCAATTTGATGGATGCGATAGCCATTGGGTCCGGCGCTCATTCGCGGCTCGTCTCATTCAGGCTTGGGGGCATACGCAAATCATGCGGCTAGTCACGTGGAATGCCTGTAGGGGCCTTTACGAAACCAAGTCACCGCTCGTTCTTGGGCTGAAGCCAGATACCGCCGTAATCCAAGAGATTGCAAGACCGAAAACGGACATGCCCGGCTGTTTCTGGTTCGGCGACAACCCGAAGCAAGGGGTGGCCGTCATAGCTAGTGCTGCCTATCGTCTGCAGGCGCTTACGCAGCGTGACGACGTACCGAAGTTTGTCGTTCCCTTCGCAGTCTCCGGCCCGCAGTCGTTCGTTCTCATGGCGGTGTGGACCTTGGGTAGGCAACCGATGCGCTATGTCCGCGCAGCCTCCTCCGCTGTTGATGCCTATGCGGATATTTTCGCGACCGAGCGCGTTGTACTGCTGGGTGACTTCAACTCAAACGCGATTTGGGACAAGGGACACCCCAGGCACCTGAATCACTCCGCACTGGTCGGACGGCTAAATGGATATGGCCTGGTCAGCGCGTATCACCATGCTCGTGACACGCCACACGGCCAAGAAAAAGAGAGCACGTTCCACCAATACAGGCATAAGGACAAGCCGTATCACATCGACTACTGTTTCTTGCCACAAGCTTGGGCGCGCCGAATCAAGCTTGTTGAGGTGGGTTCGCACGACACTTGGGCCAAACATAGCGACCATCTCCCGTTGACAGTGGAGTTGGACTTTAGTCTGGCCTAGCAATTCATCCAAAGCCGACACCGCTTGGCTCCGAGGGTTCAGTCAGCGAGATGAGGATGCCCTCGAGCTCAACTTCGTTGCTGTGCCTAAGCAGGGCACTCAATACGGGCCAAAGGGTCGGCTATTCGCAATTCTCTCCAGAATTCTTGAAGATCAAGACCGTCTTGAGCACAAAAAAATGGGAAGTCGAGCGTTCTTTCGCAGAAGAGCGGCCCCTTGACGATACGAGCGAACACCGCACTAGGCGCCACATAGCGGACATGAGTGCGTATTCCGGCTTCGTTGATCATCCGTTCCGGTTGGCGTTGATCGCGGCGCTGGTGCTGACCTCGCTAGGGCCCATGTCCGCGGCCAATTTCAGACCGTCTTAGCGGCATCCAAAAAATCGTCAAGTAACGGACCTTGGCCGGCGTGAACCTTGAAACCCTGATCTCGCGGGTCGACTTCAATGAGGCGGCGCGACTCAATACAACTGGCCGCCACGCGTCCCGGGGCGGTTCTGCAGACTCGTTGGAAACTAGACGTAGTGAAGGTGCCTGCGTATAGAGATTCGATCTGCGGCGGGTTAAGCTTCACGCTCATTTGCCACGGCGATGATCCGCCCGCATCCGCGTGCGCAGCCACTCGAATTGAAGGGCGTTGTGCGCCACGCGCGGGGATGTAGATCCGATTTCGTTGCCCGACTTCACCGACAATGCGAGGACCAGATCCATCGGTCTCGACCACCCTGCTCTTTTCACCCTTCATGCCGCGTCCTTCGAATCGTCGTAACGCGACGGGTCACGACGACCCGTCCACAAGTCGATCCTCGGGAGCAGAGCGCATATCAAAAGTTGGGATGAAAACCGGCGTGGCAGCGGCGATCTGAAAGTGTCTGGAAAACGACCGTTTTTCTGCCAGCTTCGCGCCAGCCGTCCCAGGCACAGGATTTCACCTGGATTCCGTCAAGGAACCCGTCCAGAAATCTACGTCCAGGAAACGTCCCCATGCGCATTGGTTACGCTCGCGTCTCAACCCAG
>JBKJTK010000212.1:0-2967 GCA_046590875.1 Chiayiivirga sp. | reverse complement strand
CAGCGTATGTCGTACGCTGCGCGGCATGACGGGGGAGCCCACCGACGAGGATCTGATGTTGGCCTACGCACAAGGCGATGTCCGCGCGTTCGATGCGCTCTACACGCGTCATCGCGGGCCGCTTTTCCGCTTCGTGCTACGTGGGCTCAGTCAACGCGCGCTGGCCGACGAGTGCTTCCAGGACATCTGGAGCCGCGTCATCACCGCGCGCGAGCGCTATCGCCCGGAGGCGAAGTTCAGTACCTGGCTGTACCAGATCGCGCACAACCTGCTGGTGGACCAGTACCGGCGCGCGCGGCCGGAAGTCTCGGTAAGCGAAGACGAGGATGGCGAGCTACGCGAGTTTCCGGATGAAGAGTCGCGCCAGCCGGAACGTCAGTTGTCCGAATTCGAGGAACGTCGCCGAGTGCAGTTGGCACTGCAGGAATTGCCCGAGGAACAACGCATCGCGCTGCAACTGCGGCTGGAACAGGAACTGCCGCTGGAGGAAATTGCACGCATCACCGGCGTCGGTCGCGAGACGGTGAAGTCGCGTTTGCGATACGCGCTGGACAAGTTGAAGTCGAGGCTGCGGCCATGAGCATGCATCCGCACGAACCGTTCGATAGGGAAGAAGCCAACGCGGCGCGCGCCTATCGCGCCCTGCCCGGCGGCGAGCCTTCGGAAGAGCTTGATGCGCGCATCCTCGCTGCGGCGCGCACCATCGTGGCGTCGTCGCGTCGTCACCCGCGTCCGTGGTTCATGAGCGCCGGATTCGGTGCAGCGGCCGCCGCCGTGCTGGCCGCCGGCATTGGCTGGCAGTTGGGATGGCTGGGTAGCGTGCCGGGCAGTGTCACGACGCCTGCCGCGACACAGCGCAACGAGGCCGGCGCGGCCGCACGCCAGAACTCGGCACCGGAGGAAGCCGTCGAACGCGTCGATATCGACTTCATCAAGTCCGAACCCAATGCCGAGGCACCCGCTCAGAAGCCGGTCGTGGCACCCGCGGCGCCGCCTGCTCCCGAAATCCGACGCCGCAATGCACCGCCACCGGCGCCGCCACCGCCGGCCGCCAGCGACGATCTGCGCGACGCAGCGCCGCGGGTCTTGAGCGAGCCGACGCTAAGCTCGCCCGCACCGCAGCCGTTCCCGGCCGAATCCGCGGCCTCGGCGGAAACCGATGCGGTGCTTGGCGCTACCGCTCCTGCGGGCAGCGCGCGCGAACAAACCAGCGGGCCACGGAGGGACGCCCCGGCAGCGGCGTCCGGCGCCGGGCTTGCCAAGCAGATCGCGTTGCCGCCATGGAGCGAGGACGCCACGCTCGAGCCCGAAGCCTGGCTCGAACGCATCCGCGAACGCGTACGCCAAGGCGACCGGCAGGGCGCGGAGTTCAGCCTGCAGCGTTTCGTGCTCTCGCATCCGCAACGCGCCGTGCCGCGCGAATTGCAGCGGCTGCTGGTGGAATGAGCGCGACGCCCGCGTCTGCCACCAGCTTCGAACGCGAGATGTATGCACCGAAAAGATGAAGCCCTCTCCTTCAAGAAGAGGGTTGGGGAAGGATGGTGTGTACGCTGCCCTACCTGCCAAACACCATCCTCACCCTCCTTCGACAGGCTCAGGACAGGCCAAGCCTCTCCTTGAAGGAGAGGGAGAAGAGCCGGATGCCGTCGCTCTGAAGCCGTCTCCTTCATGACCTGGGTTGAAAGAGAATGGTGTCGCTCGCACTAATCAATGAAATCCGCGCACGATCCTCTCCCCAGCCCTCTCCTTGACGAAGAGGGACAAGAACAACAGACATGACCGAAGACTCGACGACCACCAAGCGCCCCCTCTCCGCCCTGCGCGATCTGCTGCCCTTCATCCGGCCGTATCGGCATCTGGTCGCGGCCTGGCTCGGGTTTCTCGTGCTTTCGTCCACCGCCACGCTCAGCCTGCCGGTGGCGGTGCGATTCATGATTGACCGCGGATTCGGCGGCAGCGATCCGTCTGGCATCGACCGCTGGTTCGCAGGGCTGCTCGGCGTTGCAACCTTGCTCGCGATTGCGACTGCCGGCCGTTTCTATTTCGTCAGCCTGCTGGGCGAACGCGTGGTGGCGGATCTGCGCGAACGCCTGTTCCGCCACCTGCTCATCCTCGACATGGGTTTCTTCGAACGCACTCGCAGCGGCGAACTCGTCAGCCGGCTTTCGGCCGATACCGAACTGCTGCGCAGCGTGGTCGGGTCCACGGCTTCGGTTGCATTGCGAAGTGTCGTCACCTTCCTGGGCAGCGCGGTGATGCTGGCGATCACCAGTCCACGGCTGGCCGGCTTCGCCTTGATCGGCATTCCGCTCACCATCCTGCCGCTCGTACTGTATGGCCGCCGCGTGCAGCGGCTCTCGCGCGACAGCCAGGATCGCGTCGCCGATGCCAATGCGCGCGCCAGCGAAACGCTCAACGCCATGCACACGGTGCAGAGTTACGCGCGCGAGCGCTTCGAGGGCGAACGCTTCGGTGCCGCGGTGCAGCGTGCCATCGCCAGCGCACGCCGACGCATCGGCACGCAGGCCCTGCTGACGGCGGCCATGATCCTGATGATGTTCGGTGCCGTTACCGCCGTGCTCTGGGTCGGCGCGCGCGACGTGGTCGCCGGTGCGCTCAGCGCGGGCACGCTGAGTCAGTTCGTGCTCTATGCCTTGCTCGGCGCCGGCTCCGTCGCCGCTCTGACCGAGGTGTGGGCCGAACTGCAACGCGCCGCCGGAGGCATGGGACGTATTGCGGAACTGCTGCACGAAACCCCGCAGATCGCCGCGTCGACGAATCCCACGCCGCTGCCACCCCGCGCGTTGGGCGAGCTGCGCTTCGAGCACGTCGAATTCCGCTATAGCTCCCGTCCTGACACACCTGCACTGCAGGATTTCAATCTGCATGTGCGCCCGGGCGAGACCGTCGCCCTCGTCGGTCCCTCCGGCGCTGGCAAGAGCACCGTGCTGCAACAGCAGTTGCAGC